>JASFBJ010000148.1 GCA_030149585.1 Desulfobacterales bacterium
TTTTGCATTTGATGAGCATTTTCAACAAGCTGGCTTTCAAACCAAGCCATAAGAAATGATATCAAATGCATAACAAAAAAATGGGGCCGGCCACAAAAGCTGAGCCGATTTTTGCTAAATTCAAAGGATTTAAGCAGCTTTTGTGTCAGCTCATTTTGGCCATAAAGGAGGCTGCCAGCTTAAAGTGGGATACTTTCCGCCATTTTGGCTCTATGGTAATTTTACAATCAAGCGAAATCTAAGGACTTGCTAACTGATTGAATTCACCGATTGTCCCGCCTAAAGAAATCATAAAAGCTATAAAAAAGAAAGGTTGGGTACATATCTGTACTACCGGATACCGGAGGTAATTGGCATTTCCATCATCCTGCGCAACCAGGAATTGTCACGGTTCCCCACCCCAAAAAAGATATTCCTGTTGGCACTCTAAAAAGCATTGAGAAACAAGCCAATATGAAATTTCAGTAGGAGGTTGACAGGACAACAAGGGTCTCAGTTTTTTCGACTCCTATGGTTATTGAAATCAAATTTTAATCAAATGGATTATATATGCATAATATACTTATTTTAACCTTTCTGTTTTATATAAGTTTTATTTCCCCTGCTTTTGCAGGAAATTCAACCCGTGAGATTGATTTGCAAAACGAATATGCTTATCGTTTAATTGAACGCGGCAGCGCAATTAATCCGTATAATCTTTTCACTAATAATTTCAGGTCTGTTTCAGCCCGTGAAGTGCGTGAACTATTTGATCAAGACAAGGAAATAGAGATTTTTGCCGACAGAGCCAATCTATACTATATGCAAAAGGTTGAAGAAAAAAAAAGCTATTCCCATAAAATTCTTGATAAAATGGTTTTAAACGGAATTTATTCTGAAAAAGAAGATGCCGCTCTTTATTCATCTTTTGGTAAAAAACCGGATGAGAATTATTTTGGTTCATTAGAACTTGGCGGCAATGGACGATTTAAAGATTTTGCTGCTTTTTCATATAGCCTGCGAGCCGGTAACGATGATTATGCTGATGATCTGGAATTATACAGATACCGATTAAAAACAGGGTTTGAGCATCTCTCTCTTGCAGTTGAAAGAGATAATTTGTCCATGGGGCCTGGTTATTTTGGTAATTTACTGGTCAGCGATAATATTAAACCTGAAAATACGGTTTTGTTAAAAACCGAGTACCCCTATGACTGGGGCTGGCTCGGGGCCTTTCGCGGTTATCTGTGGCACACCTGGTTTGATGATGAAAACCGGAAAAATCAAGATCCCTATTTGCTTGGCATGCGGCTCTCCTTAATGCCCCATTATTGCATTGAAATTGGTTTTGTGCGTACTATCTATTATGGGGGTTCAGGAAATCCATCCTATAATAATTTTAATGATTACTGGAAGTTATTTACTGCTGAAGATGAAAATGTGTCGGGCAGCAAGTGGGATAATGATCAGCATGCTGGTTTTGATATATCGATATATCTTCCTTTTCTTAAGGGATTTACCCCTTTTAAGGGCGGAAAACTCTACTTGGAATATGCTTTTTCAGATATTAATGGATTCTGGCAGAAAGAGGATCAAGGCAGCAAGAAATATTTCAGGCCCTATGTTACCTCATTTTTGCCCGGCCTGTTTCTCACCACAGGAACAACGGATTTTCGATTTGAAGGTATATTTACAAACAAAATAGCTTATAGCCATCATAATTATTCAGATCAGGGATATAGTGATAACGGCTATTTTATTGGGCATTATGCAGGCAATGGGGCTAAAGGGTTTTTGGGCGAGATATATAATGAAACAACCTTAAAGGTTCATTGCAGGGCCGGCGCAAGATATATTGAAAGGGGCGGTTATGATAATATTACAACCCAGACTGAAAAAAGCGGGTTTGCCGGTTTAACCTTTTTTATTACCGGCGCCCTGGTTGTGGATATAAAATATGAGTACCGCACCTATGATAAAACCGATATGAATTCATCATTGGTTAGATACTCTTTTATTGATAAGGAATATACTGATAATATAATTTATCTGAAAATGAGCTACTCTTTCTAAGCCATATGAATAATAAAAAAATTATCAAGCAGAATAATTCTAAACGCAAATGCTCCCTGTCGGTTATCATTATTGTAAAAGATGAGGCTGACAGGATTGAAGCTTGCTTAAAATCCGTTTATGGCTGGGCGAATGAAATAGTTGTTGTCGATAGTGGCAGCAGTGATGATACTGTTGAAATAGTAAAAAAATTTACTAAAAAAATATTTATTACTGATGACTGGCCTGGTTTTGGTCCTCAAAAGCAAAGAGCTTTGACCAAAGCAACCTGTGACTGGGTTTTATCCCTGGACGCTGATGAAATAGTGCCCCAAGAGCTCAGAGAAGAGATCGACAACTCTTTGCTGGATGATCAACCATTATCAGGCTTTAAAATTCCATGGGCTGTATATGTTTTCGGCAAAAGGCTTGACCACGGCAGGAGCGGCAGAGCTAACCTGCGCTTATTTAAACGCCGGGGGGCAGGATTTTCCGATTGCCGGGTGCATGGCAGTGTAATTCCAGCAGATAACTCAGTTGGAATTCTCCAATCCCGGCTGCTCCATTTTACCTATCGCGATTTTTCCCATGCCACCACAAAATTTTCCCAATATGCCTGGCAATGGGCCATACAGCGTTATCATGATGGCAAGCGTGCCGGCCTTTTCAAAGCATTCTGGCATGCGGGCTGGATGTTTTTCAGTATTTATTTTTTAAGATTTGGATTTTTAGACGGTAAAAGGGGCTTATTAATGGCAATTCTTTTCTGGCAATATACTTTTAATAAATATGCGGCCCTTTGGACTCTGGAGATAACAGCCACTGCAAATGAATAATCTGTATTTTTGTTATAGCCAGCTCTATCAGCTCTCCTATGCTCTGCCCATCTATCGAAAAATTGGTGGTGTTTTTCTGGTTAGAAATATCAAAAAATGGATTCAGTTTGTCAAATATACCCGTGGAATTGCAAGACCCGGTAACCGGGTTCCCCTGCTGAAAATACCGCGGATGAAAATCCATGATTCACGGCAACCTATTCCCTGGCAAGGAATTTTTCTCTCTCCTTCGGTTTCCAGTTTTCATGCTGGTACCCGGGAAAATATTATTACGATATATACAGGTCATGGCAGTGGGGATAAGCCCTATTTTGGTCCCGGGATTCCTGATAAAATGGCTGCCTTTGATTATCATTTTATTGCTGGGCCTAAAAATCTGGCAAAATTAAAGGATATCAATGTTGATCTTCCCTTTGAAAAGATTATCAAGATAGGCAATATGCGTTTTGATGATTATCTGAACCAAAAAATTGATCGCAGTCAGGTTAAAAAAAGACTGGGGATTAAGGATAATGAACGCCAAACCATCCTTTATGCTCCTACCTGGAGCTGGGGTAATGGGACTTTATTAAAATACGGAGCACGGTTTTGCAAAGAGTTAAGCGCGCACTATAATCTTATTATCAGACCCCATGGCCATGACCGGATGCAGATTCCTAAATTGCGCTGCTGGGCAAAAAAAGAGGGTTTAAGCAATATCTGTTTTTCAAATCCTTCCAATCTGGCTGAAAATGATACTATGGATGATTTTCTGGTTTCCGACCTGTTAATTAGTGATGTCTCTTCTGTTATGTATGAGTATTTGGTAACACAAAAGCCCGTTATTATAATTAAAAATGATTTTAAAGATCATCATGAGATGCCGCATGAGATGAAAATTAATTCCATTGCAGAGCATTATGATGAGTCAATTCCAATGTTAACATTAATTGAGCGCAGCTTTCGGATGCATGCTCAAAAAAAACCGGACTATCTGGCTTTGCGAAATAATTGTTTTTATTTTAACGATGGTAAAAGTGCTCAAAGGGCTGTTGAGTTTCTTTCAAAAATAAGAATGAAGCAGGTTTAACTTTTTCTCCATACCCAGTTCAGGCAATAATGCAAACTCTATATTATTTACTCAATAATGCATACCAGGCGTCAAGCGCGCTTTCTTTATACCGCAAAACAGGTGGTGTATTTCTGGTTAAAAATCTTAAACTCCGGCTTCAACTGAAAAAATATTTAAGGGGCATTTCTCAGCCCTTTGGTCAAAGAACGCTTTTTAATATCCCTGTTGTAAAAAATGTTGATATGAACCACCCTTTGAAGCAGGAAGGTATCTTTATTGCCCTTGCCAATGTGCCGGTTCAGTGTAGCTCTTCCAAAAGCAAGGTGATTTTTCTTGGACATGGAACAGGAGATAAACCATACCAGGGGGGGCAGGCCGGCAGATTGCTTGAAGCCAATGATTATCATTTCATCAGCGGGCCTAAACATCTGGCAAAACTTCAGGATATAAAAGCTGCTATACCAAAAGAACGCCTTATAAAGATAGGTAATATGCGCTTTGATGATTATGTTAATAATTGGATCGATAAAAAAAAAGTCTATACACAGCTTGGCATTAGGGACCCTTACCGCAAAAACATTCTTTATGCTCCAACCTGGAAATGGGGCAATGGAACCTTGCTCAAATATGGTCATTTATTTTGCAAAACCCTGTCAAAACGTTTTAATCTGATTATCAGACCCCACGCCCATGATAGAATGCATATTCCCAAAATGCGCCGCTGGGCTCGCAAGGAAGGTTTGACTCATATATATTTTTCCAAATCATCTGATATTATTCGGCAGGATATAATGGCTATTTTCAAGATATCAGATCTAATGATCAGTGATACATCGTCAATTATCTATGAGTATCTGATCACCGCCAAACCGCAGATTATAATAAAAACTGATTATGACCACCTGCATGCCATGCCGCAATCAATGGATATAAACTCCATTGCAAAGCAATTTGACGGAACACAGAATATTGAAGCTCTGGTCCAAAAAACTCTTGAAAAGCATCAAGAGCATCTTCATGAGTATCAGGAAATGCTGGCTAACACCTTTTATTTTAATGACGGCCAAAGTACTTGCCGGGGGATAGATTTTATTCAATCTATCTCTTTTTGATTTAAACAGGAGAAATTAAAATGATCCAACAACCCAAAGTTATTATTTTGCTGGCTGGAATGGGCAGCAGGTTGGGGAGACCATATCCAAAGGGGCTCACTCCTTTAAATAATGGAGAAACCATATTTTCAAGGCAAATTCGAATCTTTCGTTCACTGGGATTGAGCTCTATTGCCGTGGTTGGGTTTAAAAAGGATTTAATCATGGAGGCTGACCCGGATGTTTTATATGCCTATAATGCCAATTACGACACTACCAATACATCTAAAAGCCTGCTGTGCGGATTGCAGCATATTCATGATGAAGATGTGTTATGGGTTAATGGAGATGTGGTTTTTGAACAAGAGATTATTCAACGACTTCTATCCTTAAAAGAGTCTTGTGTGGCTGTCAATAATGCAAGGGTTGCTGATGAGGAGGTGAAATATACCATTGGCCCCAATGGTTATATTAAGGCTATTTCAAAGCAGGTGAAAAACCCTGTGGGAGAAGCCTTGGGCATCAACCTGATCAGTTCAAAATATCTGGATCTGTTTAAAACCAAGCTCGAAATGGTGAATGAACAGGATTATTTTGAAAGAGCCATGGAAATATTAATTCAGGAAAAAGGAGATATTTTTTTGCCTCTGGATGTTGGGCAGCTCTCGTGTGTGGAGGTTGATTTTCAAGAGGACCTGGCCTTTGCCCGCAAGATGGTGGCAAAAGAGAAGTCTGGATGAGTTATGCGAGCCCATAATATCGCAGGCGTCGACGAATCTGTATTTTTCGCCAGAGATTTAATGGTTTATTTTTTAAATGGTCGCGGTAATCAAGGATAAACCTGTCAGTTGCAGCCAGTACCCGCTCACTGGAACGGCCGTCATTATATGGATGCATTTGGCTGATGAATTTTTTGAGATGCTTCATGATCTCTTTTGGTCTGGTTAGCATTTGATCCAAAGCAGGAGCCAATTCATCAGGATGTTGAATATCCTTTATATAAGGCCCTGGTTTTTTTGTTTTAAATGTGATTACAGGCTTATTTAGCAGCAAAAATTCAACAACAACTGAAGATGTGTCGCTAAGCATAATATCTGCGGCTCTAAGGCTTGGGATAATATCTGGATCATCAATTATTTTAAGATTCGGTCCCTTTATACCATGGTATTGTTTCACTATGTTTTCATCCATCAGGGGATGAAATTTTACCAGCCATTTATACTTTCCAGCAAGGCTGAGCTCCTTTATTATTTTCATAAGTTTTGGCGCTGAACTTAAAGAGGGGCTAAAGGTTGGGGCAAAAAGAATCACTGGTTTATGGTTTTTTAAAGATTCTATTCCAGAATTATCCGGTTGATAATTAAAAAGCGTATCAATCTTTGGCCAGCCGGTTTCAATAACAGCAAAATATTTATGCCTGGCAGCCAGAGTTTTAAAAGGTTTTGTGGTTAAGGGGCCATGGGTGCAATATAGGTCAAATAGACCGCGAATATCAAAATGCCCTTTTTTTTCAATGCCAAAGCCATGAAAGAGTTCAACTTTTACACCTGGGAAAAAATCAGGAACCCAGTTTCCAGGGACAAAAACCGCTTTGGGGTTAAAATTTTTAACCTGACTAATATTTTCGAGTAAATATTCATTTTTTTTCAAAAGGGATGGATCCAGGTCATGAATAAACCAGGCGACTTTAGCTCCCCTGCGCCGGACAGCCTCCTGAAGAGGCCTTAAAATGGCAAAGGAGTAGGATACATTTAAAAAAAACAGATAATGGTCTGACATGAATAAAAACAGCTCCTGAAAACAGCTCATAAGGATCAAACAAAAATTATAAATAATATACCGCAATACATTAGTGTATGTCAAGTTATAAAATAAATACAGTGGGTTATATTTTTAAGGTTTTATTAAAAAAATGCTTCAAAAATCGAAATACAAGAACTGGAATATTCTTTCAAGCAGGGAAAAAGGGCTTTTAGATTATGCTCAAAATATTATTCAGGCCAAAGAATTAGATGTGATAAAGGAACTAAAAAATAACAAAAGAAGCAAGGTTCTTTTAGTCAAATACCAGGGACAAAAATATATTTTAAAATCGCCAGTGGAGAAAAACCGCAGTAAGTGGATTCGTTTTACTACCCTCTATCGTCAGGGCGAAGCTTTTAAAATACTTCGCAATCTGGCGCTTTTAAAACATCTTGGATTTTTTACCAATTTACCAACCCTGGCAGTTGAAAAACGGGTTTGGGGCATGGTTGTGGATTCCTGGGTACTTTATCACTATATCAAAGGCCGTCCATGTCAAAAAGAGCAGTATCAAGAGGTGATTAAGACCCTGGAAAAAATTCATTCTAAAAATATTTTACATGGCGACCCCCAAATCAATAATTTTTTATATGATGGCCAAAAAATTATTATAATTGATGCTAATCCTAAAAAAAATTATCTCGGCAGGCTGGCTAAAGCTTATGAATATCTCTATCTCGCACATAGTGCGCCTGCTGTTTCAGCTCATTTTGGTTCATTGACAAATACGATGTCATATAAAATTGCAAAAATATACAGTATGTTATATTGGAGATGGCGATCTTTTAAAAAAAAGAGGCGCAAACTTAATTTAAAAAACCCGCGGATTTTAATAATTCGCTTTAGCTCAATCGGAGATGTAATCCTGACAACCCCGGTTCTTCGGGCCATCAAAAAAAAATATCCAGATGCAACCCTTGATTTTCTGGTACTTGATCGTTTTAAAGACGCAATAAAGGGCAATCCTGATATTGATAATCTTTTGATTTTCCAAAAGGAGAAGTATAAGGGTTTATCAGGAATTTTTCACTATTATCAGCATCTGAAAAATAAAAAATATGATCTGATTATTGATCTGCACTCCAAGATCAGATCAATTATTATTTCAAAGCTGTTAAAAGGGCCTGTACTGCGTTATAAAAAAAGAGCCTGGTGGAAAGCGGTTTGCGTTAAAATGCGGCTCACAACCTATCATGTGGATGATACAATTATAAGAAATTATTTTGCTCCTTTAAAAAAGATCGGTATTTTTTATTCAACTGAAAAACTTTATTTTTCTTTTTCCCCAAAAGATATGGCAAAAATAGCTGAGTTTGATAATTTTGTTATAATGGCGCCAGGGGCTGCCAATAATACCAAAAAGTGGCCCAAAGAGTATTTTGGCGTATTGGGAAAAAAAATAAACGAAAATATTTTGCTGATTGGGGGCAAGGATGAATTTGAAGATTTAGAGGAGATAAAAGATATAATAGGCCCAAAGTGCATGAATCTGGCCGGTCGTCTAAGTTTAAAAGAAAGCGGGGCTCTTTTGTCAAAGGCTGATTTTGTAATTACCAACGATTCCGGCCCATTTCACATGGCCCGTGGAGTTGGAGCCAAAACCTTTGTAATTTTCGGCCCCACTGATCCTGATATGTTTGAGTATTCTAAAAATTCAGTTTTGCTTTTTGCCGGGGTTAAATGCTCACCCTGCTCTTTGCATGGGGATTCAATCTGTCCTAAAAAACATTTTGAGTGTATGCGCTCTTTAACTCCTGAAAAGGTTTATCAGGTTATCATAGATTGCTTGCCAGGTTATATCGATGAAAAGCATTAGGCTTTAATCAGCTTTTGCGAAAATAAAAATGAATTATGTGGATTGGTGATTATATCCAAAAAATGGATGGAGCCTGGATACAGCCTGGTCAAGCCGACGTAAATCCTCATCTGAAAAATGATTCACATATCCACCGACTATGCCCTTTCTCACCTTGAATGAATCAGGATCTGACTGGTCGCCGGGACGCATGATTTTACTACCGAAAGCCCCTCCTGCCTCCATTTTTTTCATATTTTTAAATTTAGCAAATGCTATGGCTTCTTGTATAAATTCTTCGTTTATAACCGTGAAATTTAAAAAA
>JASFBJ010000388.1 GCA_030149585.1 Desulfobacterales bacterium
CTTGCTGAAGACCGGGTGTTTTACTATATGAACAGGGTTTATTCCGAATATGGGGGTGAAAACATTAAAATTTCCCTTGCTTTTCAAAGGGAAGTAATCAATCATATTATTCCGGAAGTAAGACCGGATCTGATACATTGCAATGACTGGATGACCGGCCTTATCCCGGCAATGGCACGAAAAATGGGTATTCCGTGCCTTTTTACTATTCATAATATACATACTATAAAAAAGTTTTTATCTTTTATTGAAGACAGGGGCATAGATGCTGCGTATTTTTGGGAAAATCTTTATTATGAATATATGGCCCGCGGATATGAGGAGACCAGGGAATCGAATCAGGTTGATTTTCTTGTAAGCGGAGTATTTGCGGCCCATTATGTAAATACGGTAAGCCCTTCATTTCTGTATGAAATTATTGAGGGTAAACACTCTTTTATTGAAAACTCTCTGAAAGATGAACTTGCCAACAAAGTTCATGCCGGATGTGCAGCCGGAATACTCAACGCGCCTGATCCCTCTTTCAACCCCCAGCATGATATGGATTTGGCATTTCAGTATAATTCCAAAAACCATTTTGAGGGAAAAAAAAAGAATAAGTGTCTACTCCAGAAGAATCTTGGGCTGATACCGGATAGTGCCGCGCCGATTTTTTTCTGGCCATCAAGACTCGACCGTATACAAAAGGGCAGCAGGCTTTTTGCGACAATTCTCTATGATATTATTTCACGCTATTGGGAACAAAAACTGCAAGTTGTTTTTGTTGCCAATGGTGAGTTTCAGATCTATTTTAAAGGAATTGTAGATATCCATAGTTTTCATAATCGTATCGCCGTATGTGATTTCAACGAACCTTTGGCGCGTAATGCTTATGCTGCCGCAGATTTTGTGCTTATGCCATCACTCTTTGAACCGTGCGGCCTGCCCCAGATGATCGGGGCCATTTATGGAGCCCTGCCTGTAGTTCATGATACTGGAGGACTGCACGATTCCATAGTCCATCTGAATGTTGAACAAAATATGGGGAATGGTTTTCTTTTTGAAACCCATGATCCCGGCGGCCTCTCATGGGCCATTGACCAGGCCATGAATTTTTATATTTTGGAGCATGCCATAAAAGAGAAGCAGATCAAGAGGATAATGGAAGAGAGCCTTGCCTCTTTTAATCATAATGTAACCGCCAAAAAATATATTGATCTTTATGAAAGGATGTTGCAGCGTCCGCTTATTAATAATACCTGAAAAATTATGAGTGATGATACCCAAAACTCCTGTCAGGATATTATAAAAAGAATTTTGGAAAAAGATTCTTTTTTAATCCCTTATGCCGATTCGATTACAGGCCGTATTTTAAAAATCCGGGATCTGAAACAAAGACTTACTGGTGGCGGAATGAGCCTGAAAGAGTTTGCATCCGGCCATGAATATTTTGGGCTCCACTTTTACAATAACAGTCAGAATAATGGATGGGTACTGCGCGAATGGGCGCCTAATGCTTCTGAAATTTATCTTGTGGGGGATCTCAGTGGCTGGCAGGAAAAAGAAGAATTTAAACTTAAAAGGATTAACAAGGATGGCGTCTGGGAAATAATTCTGCCCTTTGATGCTCTGTCACACAAAGATTTCTACCGGCTGCGTATAAACTGGTCGGGCAGGGCAGGGGACAGGATACCGGCTTATGCAAGGCGGGTTATACAAGACCCTGTTACCCTGATATTCAATGCGCAGGTCTGGCATCCGCCGACTCTTTACCAATGGAGATGTGTCGATTTCAAACCTGCTTCTGAAGCGCTCTTTATATATGAAGCCCATATCGGGATGGCCATGGAAGATGAGCGAGTTGGAACCTGCAAAGAGTTTGCCGCACAAATAATACCGCGGATTGCTCATGCCGGCTATAATGCCATTCAGTTGATGGCTATTCAGGAACATCCCTATTATGCTTCCTTCGGTTATCAGGTTTCAAGTTTTTTTGCTCCTTCATCACGCTTCGGCACGCCTGATGAGCTTAAAGATCTGATAGATACTGCGCATGAATATGGCTTGTCTGTTATCATGGATATTATCCATTCTCATGCTGTTCTTAATGAAGTAGAGGGACTAAGCCTTTTTGACGGCACGCCCTATCTCTATTTTCATGAAGGTGAGCGCGGTTTTCACGAAGCCTGGAATTCACGCTGTTTTGACTACAGTAAGCATCAGGTACTTCATTTTTTACTATCCAACTGCAGGTATTGGCTGGAAGAGTTTCGATTTGACGGGTTTCGTTTTGACGGTGTGACCAGCATGCTTTATCTCGACCATGGTCTTGGCAAGGCATTTACTTCCTATGATTATTATTTTAATGATAATGTCGATGAGGATGCCTATGCGTATCTATCTCTTGCCAACCAACTGATTCATGATATCCGTCCAGATGCAATCGTAATTGCCGAAGATATAAGCGGGATGCCGGGACTGGCGGTTGCTGAGGCAGACGGCGGAGCCGGTTTTGACTACAGGTATGCCATGGGTGTGCCGGACAACTGGATTCGCCTTTTAAAAGATATACCGGATGAAGCCTGGCATATGGGTCACCTGTGGCATGAACTTACAAACCGGAGAGAAGATGAAAAAACAATAAGTTATGCCGAATCCCACGACCAGGCCCTTGTTGGAGACAAGACCATAATATTTCGTTTAATAGATTCAGATATATATGATCATATGCATATAGATGATGATAATATCAGAGTTGCAAGAGGGCTTGCCTTGCATAAGATGATCCGCCTGATAACCCTTGCAACGGCGGGCAGCGGATATATGAATTTTATGGGTAATGAATTCGGGCATCCGGAGTGGGTAGATTTTCCCCGTGAAGGAAATGGATGGTCGTATCATTATGCCAGACGCCAGTGGC
>JASFBJ010000389.1 GCA_030149585.1 Desulfobacterales bacterium
TTAATTTGGTTTTGTGTTTTCATGCCTGCAAGTTATACTATGCAGACAATTTTGTTCAGTTATTTTTTAGGGGTAAAGGGCAGGGCTAATCTCGGCATAATGGAACTCATAACAAATCCTACCAGCCTGGTCCAATTATTTAATTACAAATGGATGTCCCTAAACACCTCCCCTGCACTTTCCACCCGCCGCCAAGGGCTTTGTAAAGACGAACCAGATTGGACATCACAGCTCCATCGCTTCTCGCCAGTTCATCCTGAAAAGAGAGTAGAGAACGCTGCGCATCCAGTACGTTGTTGAAATCGACCAGACCTGCCCTAAACTGTTCCCGAGCAAGGTTATTAGCCCGTTTTGCAGCGGAAGTAGCGCTAACAAGTGATTGTCGTCTCAACTGTTCTTTTGCATAGGCAACCAGGACATTTTCCACCTCCTCCTGAGCCTTGAGTACAGCCGATTCGTACTGAATCAGGGCCTGTTCCTGAAGAGCAGACTGGACTTTGATGTTTTGCCTTATGGCGCCTGCATGAAAGATGTTCCAGGAAACAGCGGGTCCTATGCTCCATGTCCGGCTTTCATGAGTTAAAAAATTTCCTGTGGATATAGATTCAAGACCTATGGTTCCATTTAATCTGAATTTTGGGTAAAGGTCTGACGTTGCCACACCTGTCATGGCCGTTCTCGCTGCAAGCCTGCGTTCTGCTCTGCGGATGTCGGGTCTGTTGCGCAGGGTATCCGCAGGAATTCCTACGGCGACGTTTGCCGGAAGTACAGGGAGCGGTTTTCTTTTAGCCAGCTCCTTATGCACGGCTCCAGGCTTTTCTCCAAGCAGTACAGTTAGACGGTTTTTTGCCTCTTCCAGTCCTGTCTGCAGTGTTGGGATTTTTGAACGGGTAAGCTCAAGATTATAAAGTGACTGCTGCACAGCAAGATCATCAATAATACCCGCTGTGTACCTCGATCGATTCAACTCATATGTCTTTTGCTGAATTTTGATATTCCCTTCGCTTACTGTCAGCCGGGCCTGAAAAGTACGTGCCTCGAGATAGTTCATGGCCACTTCGGCCATCAGACTGACAAGCACGTTATTCAAGTCTTCATGAGCTGCTTGGAGATTGGCGTCGGCAGCTTCAATTGAGCGGCGTACCCCGCCGAACACATCAAGCTCCCACCCTGCGTCAAATCCGGCCGAATACAGATTCTCTTCATCACCTGTTCTGCTGTTTTCGCTGGTCCGATAATTATTTGCGGATGCTTTTGCATCCAGGGCAGGAAAAAGATTCGCTTTAATGATTCCCCGCCGCGCTCTGGCTTCACGTATCCTTGCCCTGGCTTCCTTTAAATCAAGATTGCCATTGACCGCAAGTTCCTCAAGTTTTGAGAGCTGTGGGTCATTCATGATTGTCCACCAGTATGCAAGGGTCTCAGGAGCATTCTTTCCGATAGTCAGGCCGCCCTCAAGCTTTGTATGCCATTTTTCAGGCGCTTTCGGTTCTATTCGTGAATAGTCCGGTCCTACGGCCGCGCATCCTGCCAGGAAAAAAATAATGCCGCCGTATAAAAGTATGCTGAAGGTTGAGCGCATTGTCAGACAAAAACGTTTATTATGTTGAAATATTATTGATTTCATATTTGCCTTGCATTGTTTTGTTTTCGAGCACGCCAGGCCGCTCCCTTTTCACTTAATTTTTGAAACAGATAAAAAAGTGAAGGTATCAGGAAAATTCCTATTAATGTAGCGGCCACCATGCCTGAAAAAACCGTGGTGCCTATTGACCTGCGGCTGCCTGCGCCTGCGCCGCTCGCTATAACCATTGGAGCCACGCCGAGAATAAAGGTAAAGGCCGTCATCAACACAGGTCGGAAGCGGATACCGGCTCCATCCATTGCAGCATCCATCAAAGACATCCCCTGCTCCCGCCTTGTTTTTGCAAACTCCACGATAAGAATGGCATTCTTTCCGGCAAGCCCAACCAGCAGTACAAGACCGGTCTGGGCATATATGCTCAGGTTCAGCCCGGCAATCCATAAACCGGCCAGGCCTCCCATTGTGGCCACAGGAACGGAAATAATTATTGCCATGGGTATTGTCCAGCTTTCGTACTGCCCTACAAGAAAAAGGTAGGCAAAGATAAAAGCCAGAGTAAACAGGATCCAAATCTGGCCTCCGCTCTTTTTTTCCTGAAAAGAGAGTGATGACCATTCAAAGGCATAATCTTTGGGCATGGTTTTGGCGGCAACCCGTTCCATGGCTTCCATGGCATCCCCTGAACTGAAGCCGGGGGCTGCGCTGCCGTTAACCTGAACACTGGTGAACTGGTTATAACGGGATATAATCTGTGGTCCAAGGACAGTGGAAAGGGTTGTCAGGCTTTTTATCGGCACCATTTTGCCCTCATTGCTGCGCACGTACAGCTTTTCTATGTCTTCAAGAGAATCTCGGTAAGGAGAATCCGCCTGAACCTTGACCTGATAAACCTTGCTGCCGATGTTAAAGTCATTAACATATTTTGATCCAAGCTGGGCCTGCAGGGTGGAAAAAACATTACTGACCGGGACATTAAGGGTTTGTGCCCTGGTTCGGTCAAGGTTTACAAAAATCTGGGGTGTATTGGCCGAATAGGTGCTGAAAACTCTTATCATGGCAGGGTCCTGATTGGCTGCTATCACTATTGCACGGGTTGTGGCGTCAAGATCACCTGGTTTTTGGTCCCCCAGCGCCTTAATCCGGAAGTCAAAGCCTCCGGTTGTTCCCAGTCCCTGGATAGCAGGAGGCACAAAGGCGAAAATATTGGCGGAAGAGATGGCTGCCAGCTTTTGCTGCACCTGTCTTAGAATCGCTTTCAGATGCAATTCCTTACTTTTACGCTTATCCCATGG
>JASFBJ010000390.1 GCA_030149585.1 Desulfobacterales bacterium
TTTCTCATCATGTTTTATCAAAAACGTCAATCTAATTGCACCTAACTTTGCATCTCACTGCGGGGTTCGTACGCATCACCTGCACTCAAAGCCAATGAGGAGTTGATAAATGATACTTTTTATGATGTATTACTTAAATTTTGCGCTAAAAATGGAGTATTTCTTTGAAAGCCGTATATATTGTTCGTTTAGGACTTAGAGCAGTTGTAAAAGCCTGGTAATTAAGGATTCAAAAAAATAGACCTTCCTGCAGCGCATCCACGCTTCGATCGCAGATTGTTGGATCGGAACCAACAATTATTTAGGATCACAGGAAGGTCTGATGAAAAACGTACCATAGCGAACCGCATTTGTAAATAAAAAATACAATTATTTCAAAAAGTTCTGGACAAATTCGATATTAACCCTTAAGGTAAAATCACCTGACTTTATTTTTTACATGCAATTATTGAGGTGATTATGACCTACAGTGAATTTAACCATTGGCTAAGTCGACAGATACCGGTACCCAAAAGACTCCAAACAGTATGCTTTGGGTTGATTTTGTTCTTGATGATTTCAACACGGAAGCATTCACTGAAAGCAGCGGGTGAATTTACAGGTTTGCATACTTCGCAATTCAGTCGTTTTTTGTTGAAACACCGGAATCTATCAAAAACCTCTTTGTCTCAGCTATCACGTAAGCAGTCAAAAATAATTGCGAAAAGAATACGATTCTTAGCAAAAAACAAGCTGCCATGGGAAATAGCGATTATCATTGACAGTACCCTGCAAAAACGATTTAACCGACATAGTGATAATGTAAAACGGTTTAACCATGGCGCTGGATTTGTGATTGGTCACCAATGGACCAATATTGTTTTAATGATCAATGATCAAGTGATTCCTTTGTCGCCGATTCCTTTTCACAGTAAACGGTATTGTCGCTTAAACAAAATTCAATACCAAACTGAAAACACCTTGGTATGCCGTTTTTTACGGGAACTGAACCTTGAAGAGTATATCGGAGTTCATGACCCCAAGCATGTTGTTGTCCTTGCTGACAGCGGTTATGACAGCAAAAATATAGAAAAAACCATCGCATCCAAAAAATGGAACTATATCATTTCGTTAAAGAAAAAGCGAACCGTAAAAACCGCCAAAATATTCATAAATACACCTAAATCCAAAGGGTGGCTTCAAGTAGCCATTTTGTTTAAAAAATATCGTTGTCTCAAGTGGAGCACTGTTCGTGTACCAGTGAACAGTACCAGAAAAAAGCGAATGGAATTTCGCGTCAGACAAATCACAGGTTATTTGCGTAATGTCGGCAAAACTCAATTGGTTTGTTCGGAATTTAAGAAGCGACCTAACGGGCGCAGAAAATACTTGGCATGCAACGATTTCAAAGCAACCCCACGACAAATTATTATCGGGTATCGACTGCGCTGGGCTATAGAAATATTTCATAAACATATAAAAATGTTTTTAGGGTTCGAAGATGTAGCCACAAAATTATTTGCGTCAGTTGAATCGCATGTCCACTGGATTTATTGTGCTTACATCCTGATGAATCTATGTCCGATCAGGGGTGTCGAGAAAAACGGATCAATAGCGCAAAGGCAAGAAATGATAAGCAGCATCGTCAGGCTGCGGGAAAAATCCAGCGTCAGACAGTTACTAACACGGTTTAATGGAGTAGATGTTTATAAGAACGAGTTGCGACAGGCTCTTGCGGTGGTATTGCCCAGTAACATCAATGTTTATAGTAGCTAATGGAATATCCTCCTGTTTTCGCGCAACTGTTAAGAATAAGGGCGTTAAAACTGCCCCTGGGGCTTGAAAAAAACCAGTAAATGGGCCGCTTTTTATATCGCTTTACATGGTCTATATAGAAATTCTTAAGGAAATATTTACGGATGTCCCTGCCTATTGCTTTTTCAAGGAATTCAAGGTTTTCATCGTAGCGTTCTTCGCCAAAGGTGATTTTTAAGAACTTGCGGAACCGTTCTGCAATATCGTCAATAAACCATTCGCCGTCAATGATGGGTATGACGTTATCATCGTCCGGCTCAAAGGTTGGATTTGGGATTTGTTCAAGATAGTCTTCAGCCGTTTCTCCCTGGTTGGCAAGGATGAGGCCGGGCTTGTCCAGTGAGTAGCGGCCGAACATGCAGCCGACCGCATAAGAAATGAATTCCTTCATGGTGTCGGCCAGGAGCAGAGCCTCTAGTTCTTCTTCGCTCTTGCTGCCGTTATAGCGGTAATGCGGGTTGCAGGTCAGGGTTATTTCGTTGAGCGGCACATCGGGCGTCAACTCGTCTTGCAGGCCGTAGGCATCGATGAATATGCGGTTGTTTTTTTCTTCTAATTGCTGCATCTCTATCATCATGCTTTGCCAGTAATTATGGATTTTTTGGTAGGTGGCTTTCAGGGTTGGCTGGCGGTAATTAGAATGCAGTAAAGGCAGAGTAGTAAAGTCCCAGGACGTTTCATAGGAATTCCAATTAGTTCTTGAAATGCTAATAATTTTAATAGCATTTGGTTTTATAGTTCGCGTTATTCTCTTAGTAATGGGTATTCGTTCTATCTCTTTACTTGTAAAACTTAAGGATGGTGCAAGCACTTCCAGATAAGAATGAGCTACGACAGATGAAAGAAAAGCTTGCAAAAACGGAATATCCTCTTGGATGCAGACTAACGATCTGCCAGTGTCATCAAATATAAAACCGACTCCCTTGCTCCGAGGTGCGAATTTTCCAGAACTAATCTTGTTGTATGTAAGGCCAGGTCGAAAGTAATCATCCTCATTTCGGATAGCAGATCCTTTAAACGATTTAATCTCCAATCCGTCATTTTTCCAATTAACAATAACATCGTTATTACCAT
>JASFBJ010000391.1 GCA_030149585.1 Desulfobacterales bacterium
GAAATTAGATAAAATCCTATGACAGATTTCATCCAAATGTTTAATTACACCCAACGATATTCAGAATATTTTCTAAAAAAGTCAGGATGCAACTGAGTTGGAGAGCTAATACCGTTAACTTTACAGTACTTGCCGAACTCCGTCAGATATCTTTTAAGTTTTTTGATGGAATTTACAGATAATTTTCGATCTTGTTCCACCTTGAGATAATGCTTAATAAGGGAATCGATATCATTCTTAAGCAGGTCTTCACGATAGAGCTGTTCACACATAATTTAATCCTCCTTTTATTGTATTTTTCATCATGAGTTGATATGTAAAATTAAAGATGAAAAATCAAATTATTTAGGAGAATTATACTCTAACTGCGCGAAACATACATTATGCTCTTAATAATATAATAAATTTTAACATATTGAGGTGAAAATGATTACCCTTGATCAGGCAATTGATACGGTAAAGCAATTACCAATAGAACAACAGGAAATCCTGGCTGATATTTTTTATCATCGGCATCTTGAAAAACGCCGCAGGGAAATTGCTGAGGATGCAAGAAAATCAATTGCTGATTTCCATGCAGGTAAATTAGAATCGAAACCCGTTCAGGAAATAATATCTGAGTTGCGTATGACATCAGATGGAACAAATGAATCATGAGAGAACTTGTTCTGACTCCGAAATTCAAAAGAGTTTTTCGTAAATTTGTCAAGCGGAACAAAAAATTACAGAAACGTATAGAAGAAACATTGGAATATATGCAGAAAGATGTATTTGCGGCACATCTGGGAACGCACAAACTTGGCGGCGAGCTGTCAGGATTATATGCCTGTGTATGCGGATATGATTGCAGGATAGTGTTTTCAGTTGAGCGGAACAAGGAAATAAGCAGTGAAGTTATTGTGCTGCTTGATATAGGCACACATGATGAAGTATATTAAACTGAACGGTAATGGGTTAAATATGTAATCTGTTGAATAAATATTTATATTATGAATATATCATTTATATGACATGTTATCAAAAAATTATCTGCCCAAATTGTGGCAGTAACAAAATTATGAAATCCGGATGGAATTCCCTTGGTACTTTAGCGTTACCGCTGCCAAAATATAGATTGTGCAACTAAAACGTTCATGCTGAAATATCGCTACAGAGCATATGAGCAGGGCATCAAGGAATAAGTTGTGGAAATGGTTATAAATGGTAGTGGTATTCGTGATACTGCTCGGGTTCTCAAAATTAACAAAAATACAGTTATTAGCACTTTAAAAAAAAGCAGATAATATTGTCCAGATAAATCCTAATTTCCAGACTCTAAATATAGATAAAAGCATAGGAGTCAGGATAGAATTGGCCTGTAAAGAGGCGGAACTTGACGAGCAGTGGTCATTTGTGAAGAAGAAGTCTAATCAGGGGGAACATGCATATTCTCAACCATCCATTCCCCCACATTCCGAGCTGTAAAGTCAACGCCGAAGAGATAGATTTCTTTATCCATACCTTGATATTTCTCAAAATATTTCTTTTCCTTAATCTGGCTTAATGCTTTATTCTTATCTCCGTTAAATTTAAACTCAAAGATATAAATATTTTTATCAAGAATAACAGCATCTATTCTGCCCTTGTTCGTTTTTACTTCAGCCTCTACCTTTAGGCCAATAAGAGAAAAGATAAGGTAAAAGACTGTCTGGTAATATTTTTCTTTGTTTATTTGAAGATCGTAAGGGATATTGGCAAAAAAAACACGCAAGGTATCAAAGAATAATTCAAAGTCATGATCTCTTAATGCATCAATCAGTTTCCATGCATAACCATGAACAAACTCTCTTTCCACAAAAGAATATGCCTCAGTCAGGCATTCTGTCATTGAGTTTTTTACCTCAAAATTAGGATATGCCAGGGTGTATTCCATTCTTTCTTTATTATATCCTGCAATTGTCAGATAACCGGTCTGGAAAAGTATCGGTATTATTTTTAAATTTTCTATTTCACATGAGCTGAATGCTGATTCACTTATATTGACGCCATCAAATCCGGTTAAATCAAAGTCTTTTTCTTTGATCAGTTTAATAAGGAAGCTTGGCGTAGCACTTTCAAACCAGTAATTGCTGAATCGGGCATTATCGAACAAAAGAAGCATTGAAAATGGATTAAAAACCTTTTCGCAAATTCCGCTAAAACAAAAGCCATTGTACCAGTCTGTTATTTTTTTTATCAATTCGGCATTATTAATCCCTTCTGTTTTTACAAACCGATCTATATATTCTTTAAAACAGGTTCCTGTTTCCTGCCTGGTTATCCCCAAAAGTGATGAATATCTGGTGTCCATGGAAATATCTTTCAGATTGTTAAGACCACTGAAGACCCCTGCCTTTGAAAATTTGCTCACACCTGTAAGAAACACAAACCTGATATGTTCATCACAAGCCTTTATAATGGTATAAAATCCTTTTAATATTTCACGAAGCTCTATTGCCAGTTCCTTATTCTCTATATTGTCAATTATCGGCTTGTCGTATTCATCAATGAGGATAACGACTTTATTGATCTGGCTTAATTTAGTCAGAAGTTCATCAAATGCTTCATAATATTTATCCCGTGTAAGCAAAATCCCGTATTTGTCAGCTATGTTTTTTAACTGGTACATGATAAAGCTTTTCAGGTCATCTTTGTTTTCCGCCTTTAATTTACTAAAATCCAGCCTCACAACCGGATATTTTTTCCACTCTAAATCTGCATTATATATCCACAGCCCCTTAAAGAGCTCCTTCTCACCTTCAAATATTTCATTTAACGTAGAGATCAAAAGGCTTTTACCGAATCTTCTCGGCCTGGAAAGGAAATATACACCCTT
>JASFBJ010000392.1 GCA_030149585.1 Desulfobacterales bacterium
AGGATATCAAAGGGAGTGTAGACCTTGTTACCCAACCAGTTGTATCCGTTGTACCATTTCCGGACTTCACCCAGATCCACGCCTTCCAGACGTTCAGCAAAAATCATTTCCGGGTCTTCCGGCGTATATCCACAGATAGCGGAATATTCACGGGCAAGGGTGATGTCGTTTAGATTATTCAGCCCGCTAAAAAGCGAAACCTTGGAAAACTTGGTTACGCCAGTGATAAAGGCGAATTTCACATATGCATCGCTGTCTTTAATAACCGAATAGAAGTTTTTCAGGCCTTCACGGATTTCTATGGAGATTTCAGGTCTGGTAATATTATCCAGGATGGGTTTGTCGTATTCGTCGACAAGGATAACGACTCTTTGCCCGGATTTCCGGCAAAGTGATTTAATCAGTTCATAAAAGCGATCCGCGGGTTCCGGGTAACTTAATGGTATGCCATAATCCTGCCCGATTTCATTCAAAAATAAAGTTATTTTCCGGTTCAGTTCATGCCGGCTACCAATCATGCCACGACCAAATGGGATCATGACCACCGGGAATTTTGTCGCCCAGTCCCATTTCTCCTAGATACCGCGGTCTTGAAATAAAGATTTGCTGCCGGAAAAAAGTTCCTTGATGGTATCCACCAAAAGGCTCTTACCAAAACGGCGTGGGCGAGAAAGGAAATAATACTTGCCACTTAAGATCAATTTCTCAATATACGAGGTCTTATCAACATAGCAGTAGTTTTCTTCCCTGATTTCACGAAAGTTTTGAATGCCGATGGGTAGTTTTTTCATATTTTTTTTTACTGCATTTATTAATTCGCTGGTATTTTTTATATCTTTTCTGGGTACGGACTGGCCTATTCTGATTATGCCGTTTGGTTTATTCTCCTTTGGCATGTATAAGGGATCGTTGACAGGCACTAAATTGGGCTGCCATTTGGCTCCTGGAAGTAAATGAAGTAAATCAGGAGTGCTTACAAGCAGATTCTTTCTGTTTAAACTCTTATACTTTTGTCTATATTTATAACTGTTTTTGCGAAAAATGGCCGTGCCCCACCCGCGCCCGATAACCAACCGAATTGTTCACCAATATTATTATCTATATAGCGCCTTAACAAAAACCCCTCTTTTTGTCATCGCGCCTTGCCGGACGGGGTACCTCAAGCATAGGCATTCCTGCTTAAAAATGGAAATTGAATTCCTACATGAGGAGACGGCAAAATCTTTTCTTTGCGATTTTTTTCTGATTCAAAAATCGGATCAACTAAAGAATCAATATATTTGGCTACTTTCCCTGGAATGATCCTGTAAAAACACCTCACGCAAACATTAGCGGGAATCCCTATCACCTCCACTTCGAGATCAAAACCTTCCCTTCTGTAGTGCAAGTTAATCAATTTTGCATCCATTTCTCCCCCGCACTCAGGACATTTTCTTTTCTTGACCAAAGCCATGATTCAACCTCTTCATTTTTTTCTGATTTTAGATTTGATCCAATATTTGCTATCCGGAACATACGAAGTAACAATTACCGGTTCTTCCCCAAAAGAGTAATCAACAACAATATGAACCGGTAACTTTTCTTCTTTTAACTCAGCATACATTAATACCCTTTTTCGATCAATATATTCCTCAATAACCTTGCCATTTATGGCTGCCCACTCCAGTTTTTCAACTGTACGAGGATCAATTCCATCCTTTCGAGCCTCAATAATTGCATGATCGCTAATGGCATATTCGCCATCTATAAATCGTTTTCTGATATATTCAATATCAACCAAAGCTCTGCCTTTCCAAACCCACATGGCAACCTTTGCAAAACCATATCATTATTTGTCGTTCCGTTCCACTTCACTTCTTTAATTCTGAAAAAAAGCAATAATCATTTTGGATAGTTTAGTTTCAGTTCAGGCACTATATAAACCAATAAATGCTTCCTCTGCAACTGGAAATGGCGAATTTCCGCAAAATCAAAAGCCTGCTCAACCTCTTCCTGAAACGTAACATTTGTCCCGCGCATTTTTGCGGCTCTGCAAACCATGGCAATTCCCGGCCAAGCTTGTCCACATATCCAAAGTTTGCCATGCTCTATCCAGTTCGAAGAGATCATAGGATGGTTTTTACATTTTCAGATTTGAATTAAATATATTAATTTTCCGATTTCGGAATACGGTCATTTGTCATAGTAAAAAATTACTTCGCGCTATGAGTGATTCACAGGGTAGTCTTTTTATGGAAATATTCGTCACACTGACTCGTATACATTTAATAACAGATTCAAAACCTGCTGCTCAGACCAGCAGGTTTCCATGAAAGAACGGCTTTTTGCCACAGCCCGCAGTCTTAAATCAGTGTCTTGAATCAACGCGACAAGGCATTTTTCAAGTTCATCAGCGTCTCTGGCAATAACCCAGGGCAACTTTTCAACACCGGTAAATTTTTTGATGTGTTTTATATTCCAGTCATCAATACCAGCTATGACAGGTTTTCCCTGACTTAAAGATTCAAGCGAGGATACGCCATAATATCCTTGCATATGCTCAAAAAAAATATGGCAATTCTGTTTTCGTTTCAGGCACTCTTTATGATCCGTCATTTCTATGATATCAAGTTCCAGCTTTGGCTTGGATATTTTTTTTATAGTTTTATTAACTGCATTTATTAATTCGCTTGTATTTTTTATATCTTTCCTGGGTACGGACTGGCCTATTCTGATTATGCCGTTTGGTTTATTCTCCTTTGGCATGTATAAGGGATCGTTGACAGGCACTAAATTGGGCTGCCATTTGGCTCCTGGAAGTAAATGAAGTAAATCAGGAGTGCTTACAAGCAGATTCTTTCTGTTTAAAC
>JASFBJ010000393.1 GCA_030149585.1 Desulfobacterales bacterium
TATTCATTGAATGGGCTTTATATTTTCTATGGCAACAATACTAAGTGTTAATAATATTGAAGTTATCTACAAAGATGTAATTCTGGTACTCAAAGGAATGTCGCTCGAAGTTGAAGAAGGCCGAATAGTAACGATTCTTGGCAATAACGGGGCCGGCAAAACTACTACCCTCAAGGCCATTTCCGGCATTTTGAAATCAGAAGATGGAGAAGTAACCGACGGGTCGATCAATTTTTACGATAAAAGAATTGATAAAATAAACCCTGAAGAGATCGTGCGAATGGGTATTTTTCAGGTTATGGAGGGCCGCCGGGTAATTGAAGATATGAGTGTTGAAGAAAATCTATTGGCCGGCGCCCATACCCAGAAAAACAGGAAAAGCCGAAATGCCGATATGGAGATGATTTATAAATATTTTCCGGCTCTGATAACTCGCAAAAAAATCATGGCAGGCTATATCTCCGGCGGAGAGCAGCAGATGATGGTTCTTGGCCGGGCTTTGATGTCACGCCCCAAACTTTTACTGCTGGATGAGCCCTCCATGGGCCTGAGCCCTCTTCTTGTAGCAGAGATATTTAAAATCATAAAAAAAATAAACCAGGAAAAGAAAATCTCGATTCTCCTGGTAGAACAAAATGCAAAACTGGCATTATCAATTGCATCACATGGCTATGTCATGGAAAACGGACGCATTGTTTTAGATGATACAGTTGAGAAACTGAAAAAAAATAAAGACATTCAGGAATTCTATCTTGGTCTTAGTGAAGTGGGGCAAAAGAAAAGTTATCGTGATGTCAAACATTATAAAAGGCGAAAAAGATGGGTGACCTAAGCCTTATTACAGAGGTAAATTATGAGTGAAGGAGTTTTGTATTTTGCACAGCTTATATTAACCGGTGTTGTTCTTGGCAGCATTTATGCCCTGGTGGCTCTCGGTTTTGTTCTGATTTACAAGGCAACCAGCATCCTTAATTTTGCCCAGGGTGAACTATTGATGGTAGGAGCCTATGTCTGCTTTTCTTTGACAACCAGTTTTCATCTGCCGTTTGTTGTGGCATTTCTAATTACTGTCGCCTTCTCCTTTTTCTTTGGACTGCTGCTTGAACGAGTGCTGCTCAGAAAAATGATTGGTGAATCAATTATCTCGATAATAATGCTGACGATAGCTTCCTCAACAGTACTTTTGAGCCTGATCCAGATTATCTGGGGCACCAATACCATGTCTTTTCCACAAATTTTTTCCGATGAGCCCATTAAATTCTTTGGTTTATTTATGGCCGAGATTCATCTTTACAGTCTTGGTCTGGCCCTGCTTTCAGTCATTGGTTTTGGAATCTTTTTCAAATTCACCTCAATCGGCCTGGCCATGAGGGTAACATCTTTTGATCAGCAGGTTGCGCAAACTCTGGGAATCAGCATTAAAAAAATCTTTGCCATGGCCTGGGCAATCTCCGCTGTTGTATCTTCAATAGGTGGAATAATTTTAGGCAATATTAATGGTATTACCAACTCCCTGGGACATATGGGGTTAAAAGTATTCCCCTGCGCGATCCTGGGTGGTTTAGACAGCATTATAGGAGCAATTGTGGGTGGTTTTGTTATTGGAATTCTGGAGAATCTTGCAGGTGGTTATCTTGATTCAATCATGGGTGGAGGTGTTAAGGAAGTTGCCCCATTTGTAATTCTGGTGATTGTGCTGATGATAAAACCCCGGGGACTTTTCGGCAAGCAACTGATTGAACGACTATAAGGAAACAAGATTAATGCCGTGTGGACTATTTCATACCAGATATAATACTGATGAGCGTATTTTTGAAACTCTTTTTGTTCGAATTTGTTTAGCTGTTTTTATAAGTATCCTGCTGATTTTTCCAATTTTGGCCAACAATTACTTTATCTATGTTTCAAATATGATCTTTATATTTATAGTCGGCGCAATCGGCTTGAATATTCTGGTGGGCTTTACCGGTCAAATCTCTATTGGACATGCCGCCTTTGTAGCAGTAGGCGCTTATACTTCAGGCATCCTGGCCAGTAAAGCAGGTGTTCCCTTTTGGCTGGCCCTGCCTTTAAGTGGTGTAACAGCTGCCATTATTGGAATGTTTTTCGGAATCCCCTCGCTTAGGGTTAAGGGGCTATATCTTGCCATAGCCACCCTGGCTGCCCAGTTTATCATTGAATATGCAATCGTCAACTGGGAGGGACTTACAAATGGCATAACCGGGATCTTTATCCCATATCCCGAGTTATTTGGTTTTGTTTTTGATAGTGATTTGAAATTTTATTATCTTCTTTTATTATTTGCTGCTCTGGCTGTAATAACCGGGCGCAATTTATTCAGAACTAAAATCGGCCGGGCATTTATAGCTATCAGGGATCGCGATATAGCAGCAGAACTTATCGGCATTAATGTATTTAAATACAAGCTGCTTACCTTTGCCATCAGCTCTTTTTTTGCTGGAATAGCCGGCAGCTTATGGGGTTATTATACCAATGTAATCACACCGGAACATTTTACTATTGTACTATCCATTGACTATCTGGCTATGATAATCGTCGGCGGACTGGGAAGTATTATCGGAACGATATTCGGGGTAGTCTTTATTATAATATTACCGGAAATCCTGACTACTCTCAGCATAGCTTTTAAAGACAGCCTGGGTGATATCTCATCTTCACTTTCCGCCTATAAGGGTCTTCTTTTTGGTGTAACTATAATCTTATTTCTAATTTTTGAGCCGGATGGTCTGGCTGAAAGATGGAGAAAAATCAGAGCATACTGGAAGTTGTGGCCGTTTTCATATTAAAAGCATTTTTTAGATATAGCTCCTTGCCTGGTTCCCACGCT
>JASFBJ010000149.1 GCA_030149585.1 Desulfobacterales bacterium
CCGGCTTCTTTTTCTGCCTGATCATGAATCCCTAAAGGTTAAAAAAATATTTAATAAAAAGGACTTTATTGACAACCATTTATTATTCTTAGGCACAAATAATCGTGGTGGAATGCTAAGAGCATCTCTAAGACAGGGCTGTCTTTATAGTAAATACGATGCCTTGCTTGCGGCTAATTTTAACAGGGATTTTCCTGAAGACAGGTGGATTTTGTTAACCAGGTGCCGCGCCTGGGTTGTTTTTCAGGGGTATTCCCATGAAATCGGGCAAGATAGTCTGCTTTCTTTCAATTTTGAGTATAATTCCCGCGGGCTCTGGAGATATAAAGTTCCAACCGGCCGGGGAGAATATATTTATTTGCGTATTCTTATAAAAATGCTTCCCAATGAAAACGCAGTTGATATTTTTTATTATAGGGAAAAGAGTGAAAAAGATAAGAATATGCTTTCCGATCATCTGCCGGTCAGAATTATTATACGCCCTGACATTGAAAGTCGAAATTTTCATGAAACAACCAAGGCTTATTCAGGGCCGGAACACACCTTTTTGTCTTCAATTTCTACAAAAGCAAAGGGGTTCAATTTTGAGCCTGATTCAGTTCATAAATTATATATGAAAATTTCAGAGGGCGGTTTTATTAATGAACCTGAATGGCATTATATGGTTCATCGATCTGATGAGGCAAGCCGTGGCCTTGATCCTGATTCCGATCTTTTCAGCCCCGGCTATTTTTCTATTGATCTTGAAGGGGGAAAAAAAGCCCTGCTTATTGCTCGAGTTAGGCCCCCCAAAAAAAATATTTTTTCTGATATTGAAGGTGATTTTTTATTTCAGGAAGAGCTTGAAGACGATGATCCTGCAACAGCCATGCAGCAGGCTGTTGAGCAATATCTGGTTAAGCGGGGAGATTTTACAACGGTAATAGCAGGATATCCCTGGTTTCTCGATTGGGGACGAGATTCCATCATATTTTCAAGGGGCTTGATAGAGGCTGGAAAGCTTATTGAAGCCGGAGCTATTTTAAAGCAGTTTGCAGCATTTGAAGAGGGCGGAACCCTGCCCAATATGATAAGGGGAGCTGATGCAAAAAACCGTGATACAAGCGATGCTCCACTTTGGTTTTTTGCAGCTTGCGCTGATCTTATAAAAAAAGACGACAGTGCCTTATTTCTTGAAACTATCTGCAACCACAGAACCATCAAAGAGACCCTGAACTCCATGGGAAAGTCGCTTATGGAGGGAACTTTTAACGGTATTGGTATGGACGAGGCTTCAGGACTTTTATTCAGTCCATCTCATTTTACCTGGATGGATACAAATTATCCGGCAGGCACACCCAGGCAGGGGTATCCCATAGAGATTCAGGCATTATGGTTTTTTGCTCTCTCTTTTCTGGCAGAAATTGATCCATCTGGATTTGAGTGGCGCAAAATAGCTGAAAAAACAAGGTCATCTACTCAGCAGCTTTTTTATATTGAAGAAAAAAAATATCTGGCTGACTGCCTTCATACAAATCTGCAAAAACCTGCTGCCGGCGCTGCAATAGACGATGCTTTACGTCCCAATCAACTTTTTGCAATTACCATGGGACTAATAAAGGACATGAAAATATGCACTGGAATCCTTGGGGCCTGCCAGGAACTGCTTGTGCCTGGAGCGATCAGGAGTCTTGGGGACAGGCCGGTTCATTATCCATTAATAATTGAAAAAGATGGTTTGCCTCTAAATAATCCATTTAATCCTTATCAGGGGCGCTATGCAGGGAATGAAGATACGAAAAGAAAACCCGCCTATCATAATGGCACTGCCTGGACATGGGTTTTTCCTTCTTTTTGCGAGGCCTGGGCTAAAATTTACGGCAATATTGGGTGCAAAACAGCCCTGGCCTGGCTGGCAAGCAGTATAGGTCTGATTAATGAAGGTTGTGTGGGTCATATACCTGAAATTCTTGATGGAGATTCTCCCCATATCCATCGTGGATGCGATGCCCAGGCCTGGGGTGACAGCGAATTTTTACGCGTATGGTTAAAGCTCAAGGCGAAACTTAATTAATATTTTATTTTCCCATAAGGAGGGTGTGAAAAATGATTACCAGAAAACAATATTTAAAAACAAGGCCGGTCTGCAAAGTAACATTCAAGCTTAATAAAGAAGAGGTGAACGCAAAAAATTCAATTAATATTGTAGGCGAGTTTAACGACTGGGATACTTCATCCATTATTATGAAGAGTTTAAAAAACGGTTCATTCACAAAAACTATAGATCTTGCTCCAGGCCAGGAGCATCAGTTTCGTTACCTGATTGATGGAAATAGCTGGGTAAATGATGATTATGCTGATAAATATGTTTTTTCAGAATATGGCAATTGTGATAACTCGGTTATTGTTCTTAAATAAAAAGGGGTTGAAAAATGCAAACATTTCAAGTATTTCCCAATATTCCCAAAGAGATTTTCTTTCTTGAAGTGTTATCCAGGAATATCTGGTGGAGCTGGCAGACTGATGCTGTTGCGCTTTTTCACAGGATTAATCCGCAGCTGTGGAAAAAGGTGCGCCATAATCCTATTACTTTTTTAACCCGGATTCCCCAAAAAGAGCTTGAGGTACTTGCCGTTGACAGGGGATTTCTTTCTCATATGAACAGGGTTAAAGAGCAATTTGAGGCCATAGCCAAAAGCCCTGCGGACAAAGATTTTTTTTCTTTTCAGGAAAATGAAAGCATAGCCTATTTTTCCATGGAGTTTGGAATTCATGAGAGCATACCTATTTTTTCAGGTGGACTGGGCATACTTTCAGGAGATCATCTAAAGGCAGCTTCTGATCTTTCTATTCCCTTAACAGGCGTCGGCCTTTTATATCGGCAGGGGTATTTTCGCCAATTTCTCGACCAAAACGGATGGCAGCAGGAGGAATATCCTGAAACGGATTTTTTTCATCTTCCTGTAACAAGGGCAAGGGATGAAAAAGGAAATGAAGTTCGTATAAGTATTCATGGTCCGGATGGGGACATTCATGCTGCTGTTTGGCAAATAATTGTCGGCTCAATTACTCTTTTGCTTTTGGACACGGATCTTCCTGAAATTTCTTCAAAGGTTCGTAATATTACGGCAAGACTCTATGGCGGTGGACAAAATATGCGTCTTGCCCAGGAAGTTCTTTTGGGAATCGGTGGAATGCGAGCCCTGTACGCCATGGGAATTGAGCCTTCTGTCTGCCATTTAAATGAAGGTCATGCAGCCTTTTCCAGTATTGAGCGGGTTATTCAAATAATGTCCCGGCAAAAAATTGATCTTGAGACTGCTTTGGAGGTCATTGAACGAAGCACAATATTTACAACCCATACACCGGTTGCAGCAGGTTATGACGAGTTTAGTCCTGAAATGGTAAAACCATATCTTTACCCTTTGGAAAAATCAGCCGGGCTGAAAATTGATGAGATGTTATCCTGGGGGCAGTTCAAAGATTCAGGAGAGCATGGTCCCTTTTCGATGTTTATCCTTGGTTTGCGCATGTCCCATGATTGCAACGGGGTGAGCAAACTCCACGGACAAATTTCGCGCCGTATGTGGTCCAACGTGTGGCCCGGCCTTCCTCAAGATGAGGTTCCCATTACGCATATTACAAATGGAGTTCATATCACATCCTGGCTCTCAATGGAGATCAGCCTGTTATTGAGAAATTATCTGGGTCCCAACTGGTGCGAACATCCTCATGATTCGCGTATTAAATCCTCAATAGACAGTATTTTTGATGAAGAATTATGGCGCGCACATGAGATGAATCGTTCAGCGCTCATAAGTTTTTGCATAGAAAAGATAAAACAACAATATCAACGCCGCAATGCATCAAAAGCCAAGATGAAAGAACTGGAGACCATGCTTGATCCAAATGCACTTACGGTGGGTTTTGCCAGGCGTTTTGCGACCTATAAAAGGGCAAATCTGATTGGATATGATTTTGAACGCTTAAAAAAAATTATGAGTTCAAAAGATTATCCAATACAGTTGATTTTTGCGGGAAAAGCTCACCCAAAGGATAATGAAGGAAAATTATTAATTCAAAATATCGTCAACCATGTCTGCAACTCGGAATTACGCAATAAAATAATTTTTCTTGAGGATTACGATATAAATACAGCTCGTTATCTTGTTCGGGGTGTTGATGTCTGGCTAAATACGCCAAGACGTCCCATGGAAGCCTGCGGGACATCCGGCATGAAAGCCGCGATTAACGGTGTGATCAATGTAAGTACCCTTGATGGCTGGTGGTGCGAAGGTTACTCGCCGGAGTGTGGCTGGAATATCGGCAATGGCGAGGAGTATAACGATCATGATTATCAGGATTCCATGGAAAGTCAGGCAATGTATAATCTTTTTGAAAATGAAGTAATACCATGTTTTTATGAAAGGAAAAGCAGTGGTATGCCATCCAGGTGGATCAAAATGATGAAAGAGTCGATGAAGATGAGTATCCACAATTTTTGCAGCCACAGGATGGTGAATGATTATAAAACTCAATTTTATAAACCAGCAGCAATCCGTTATAAAAAATTATTGGATAATGGTGCAAAAGAAGCAAAAATAAAGGCTGCCCAGCGCAGTCGTCTGTATGAAAACTGGGATAAAATCAGCATTGAGAAACCATTCAGGGAAAAAGACGGCCCATATAGAGTAGGTGAATCTTTACACATCAGCGCCAGGGTGTTTCTGGGAGATTTAAACCCGGATGAAGTCAGGGTGCAGCTTTATTACGGGATATGGCAGTCCATGGATAGCCTTCAAAGCAGTAATACCAAAGACATGGCTATTCAAGATGATCTTGGTAAGAGCGAGTATCTGTATATATGCAATATCAAATGCATGAATGCCGGAAGATATGGTTTTAAAGCCAGAATAACTCCCAATGGTGATAAGTGGATTCGTTATGCTCCAGGGCTGATAACCTGGGCCTAATCCACAAAAAAAAATATTTTCTCAGGACTGGGGTATTGTCAATGAAAAAAGCAAATCCAAGAATTCTGATTGTGACTCCGGAGGTAACCTACCTGCCGCCTGGAATGGGAAATATTACAGATAATCTTTCAGCCAAGGCCGGAGGACTTGCCGATGTATCAGCAGCTCTTATCAGCGCTCTTTTTGATCTTGGTGCTGATGTTCATGTGGCCCTGCCCGACTATCGAACCCTGTTTAACGCACAGGAGTCTTCAGTGGTAAACAGGGAACTGGATACCATTTTTGATAAAATGCCTGAAAACAGGATTCATCTTGCTGAAGATCGGGTGTTTTATTATATGCACCGGGTATATTCCGAATATGGTGATGAAAATATCAAGATTGCTCTGGCTTTTCAAAGGGAAGTCATTAATAATATTATTCCCAGGGTTAAACCGGATCTGATTCATTGCAATGACTGGATGACAGGCCTTATCCCTGCCATGGCAAGAAAGATGGGGGTTCCCTGCCTTTTTACCATTCATAATATCCACACTGTAAAATATTTACTCTCTTTTATTGAAGACAGGGGTATTGATGCAGCCTATTTCTGGCAATATCTTTATTACGACTATATGGCCAGCGGATACGAGGAGACCAGAGAAACCAATCCCGTTGATTTGCTCATAAGCGGTGTGTTTGCCGCCCACTATGTGAATACAGTAAGCCAAACATTTTTATCTGAAATTGTTGACGGCCGGCACTCATTTATTGAAAAACCACTGAAAGACGAACTTGCCAATAAGGTTCGGGCAAAATGTGCGGTCGGAATTCTAAATGCGCCTGACCCGTCTTTTAACCCTGAAAATGATTCCAGTCTGGCATTTCAATATAATTTTGATAATCATTTTAAAGGCAAAAAAATCAATAAACATACTTTACAGGCGAACCTTGGGCTTTTGCAGGATGATGCAGCACCGATTTTTTTCTGGCCATCAAGGCTCGATAGAGTGCAAAAGGGCTGCCGTCTCCTTGCTGAAATTCTATATAAAGTTGTCTCAAAATATTGGGATCAAAAATTACAAATAATCTTTGTTGCAAATGGCGAATTCCAGATCTTTTTTAAGGGAATTGTGGATTTACATGATCTTCATAATCGTGTTGCTGTTTGCAATTTCAATGAGTCCTTAGCGCGCCTTACATACGGGTCCGCTGATTTTGTACTGATGCCGTCACGTTTTGAACCATGCGGACTGCCGCAGATGATAGGGGCCATATACGGAGCACTGCCTGTGGCCCATGATACAGGCGGCCTGCACGACTCTGTTGCGACTTTGAATATTGAAAAGAACAGGGGAAATGGTTTTCTTTTTGAAACATTTGATTCCAGCGGCCTGCTCTGGGCTATGAACCAGGCTATGAAATTTTATAATTTGCCGCAGACGGTTAAAGAAAAACAGATCAAGCGGATAATGCAAGAGAGTCTCTTATCATTTAATCATGAGGTAACTGCACGAAAATATATTGATCTTTATGAAAAAATGTTGCAGCGTCCACTTATTATAGACCATCATGAATAAAGATGGAACAGTTGAAATAAGAATCGAATATCTAAATTATATATAATCATTGCCTGGTTCCCATGCTCCAGCATGGGAACCCCGGATGGTATGTATTCCCACGCTGGAGCGTGGGAACGAGAAATTTAAAAAAATTATGGTTTTCCCCAAAAATTGTCCTGCTGATTTTGATAAGTATTGTCAAGATACTGTAAAGAAAATTATAGAAAAAGATCCATTTTTGAGACCCTATGAGGCTGCTCTGAACAAACGTATTTCAAACCTTCAAAGCAAGGAAAATAAACTAACTCAGGGTAAGATGAGCCTCAAAGACTTTGCATCCGGCCATAAATACTTCGGACTTCACCTTAAAAATAATGAATGGTCATTGCGTGAGTGGGCCCCAAATGCTTCCAAAATTTATCTGGTTGGTGATCTAAACTCATGGCAGGAAAAAGAGGCCTTTAAACTAAAAAAGATCAGCCATGACGGTGTTTGGGAGATATTTTTACCCAAAGATGCTTTTGCTCATGAGGATCTTTACAGATTGCGTATCCACTGGTCCGGCGGGTCAGGCGACAGGATACCAGCCTATGCCCAAAGGGTTGTGCAGGACCCAGACACTCTGATATTTAATGCTCAGGTGTGGCATCCATTGACTGCTTATCAATGGAAATTGCCTGAATTCAGGCATGTTCGGGAGGCTCCCTTTATTTATGAAACCCATGTTGGAATGGCCCAGGAAGAGGAAAAAACAGGAACATACAGGGAGTTTGCAAAGCAGATAATACCGAGGATCGTCAAGGCCGGCTATAATACTATTCAGTTGATGGCTATTCAGGAGCATCCATATTATGCTTCCTTTGGTTATCAGATCTCAAATTTTTTTGCTCCATCATCACGTTTCGGCACGCCTGATGATCTTAAATATCTGATAGATACTGCCCACCAAAGAGGTCTGTCGGTTATCATGGATATTATCCATTCCCATGCAGTATCCAATGAGGTGGAAGGCCTCAGCCTTTTTGACGGAACTCCCTGGCTCTATTTTCATGAGGGCGCTAAGGGTTTTCATGAAGCCTGGAATTCACGCTGCTTTGACTACCGCAAAACTCAGACCCTTCATTTTCTACTCTCTAACTTAAGGTACTGGATAGAAGAGTTCAAATTTGACGGGTTGCGATTTGACGGGGTAACCAGCATGCTCTATTTTGATCACGGGCTTGGTAAGGCCTTTACTTCCTATGCTCACTATTTTAATGATAATGTTGACGAAGATGCCTACACCTATCTTGCCCTTGCCAACCGGCTGATACATGCTATCCGGCCGGATGCAATCGTAATTGCCGAAGATATCAGCGGAATGCCGGGGCTTGCAACACCGCTTTCTGACGGCGGAGCTGGTTTTAATTATAGATATGCCATGGGTGTACCTGATAACTGGATTCGTCTTTTAAAAGATGTGTCTGATGAAGCATGGAATATGGGGCAACTTTGGCATGAATTAACCAATAGAAGAGCCGATGAAAAAACAATAAGTTATGCTGAATCCCATGATCAGGCACTGGTTGGTGACCAGACCCTGATATTTCGTTTAATTGGTTCTGATATCTATGAGCATATGCGTTTATCTGATGATAATATCAGGGTTGCAAGGGGAATTGCCCTGCATAAACTGATTCGTCTGATAACCCTTGCAACAGCCGGCAGCGGATATATGAATTTTATGGGAAATGAATTCGGCCATCCAGAGTGGATAGATTTTCCCCGCGAGGGCAATAACTGGTCATATCATTATGCAAGGCGACAGTGGCATCTGGTGGATGATCATGAGCTGAAATATCAAGTTCTGGCTGAATTTGACAAAAAAATTATTTTCATGGCCCGTAATTATAAAATTCTTGAATCCTCCCATATTAATCTTTTATTTGAACATAATGATGATAAAATATTAGCCTTTGAAAGGGCCGGTCTTGTCTTTGTCTTTAATTTTCATCCAGTCCAGTCATGGGTTGATTATAGCATTCCGTGTTTTTCAGGAAAATATTGCATGCTCTTTGATACTGATGAGAGTAAATTCGGCGGGTTTAGACGCTTAAAATCAGATCAAATTCATTTTACAATTTCCAAAACCCATGAGAATAATAAAAGAGATTTTCTCAGCCTTTATATTCCATCCCGCACAGCTATTATTCTTAAAAGGCTTTCAGCCTGAAATAAAATCCTGTTGCTTCTTGCCTGGTTCCCATGCTCCAGCGTGGGAACCCCATGTGGTATGCATTCCCACGCTGGAGCGTGGGAA
>JASFBJ010000394.1 GCA_030149585.1 Desulfobacterales bacterium
ATTTACAGTCCCCGCAACGAAATTTATTTAACTTTTTAACCACAGAAGCTAAATGGAACGTAATACCTGATAAAATGTAATTGTTGACCTCCAAGCCATATAACGTTTGAGTCAAGTCGCGCGCACTACACACTCACCGCAAAGCGCCGCTAAACTTTCCCGCGTCGGCTCGGACGATTGGTTCAAGTAAGCCGCTTCGCGGCAGGGTGAGCGGATTCCTTTTCCCTGCTTTCCAAACCTGACTTAAAAGTTTGATACCCTTTCTGTTTTTCCTTCATAACTGCCATAATACCACTCCATACACAACTTTTAAACCCAAAAGAAAAGGAGAGGTATTATGGCAGTATTACAAACACCTTGGTATGACAAAGCTGTTGAAGCCCTTAAGCTCAATGGGAAAAGTGAGCGCACTCAAGAAGCCTACGCGCGGCATGTGCGAAAACTTATTGAATTTCAGCATAAAGATCCGGACCGGATTACTGAGGAGGAACTCAGAAAATACTTTATCCATCGCCAGGACGTCAACAAGTGGCAGCCCAACACCATGCGGATCTGCTACAGTGCGATCAAATTCTTTTACCTTCATGTTCTCGAACGTGACTGGCATGTTTTCAAAGTTCTCAAGGCCCCATCCGAAAAAAGGCTGCCGGCAGTATTAACCAGGGAAGAGATCAATCGCATCTTTACAAAAATTACCTGTTTTCACAATTACGTTTTCCATTCAACCATCTATTCCTGTGGTCTGAGACTGCAGGAGGGTCTCTTTCTGCAGATATCAGACATTGACGGTAAACGTAAACTTATTCATGTTCATCGGGGCAAGGGGGCCAAAGACCGTTATGTGCCACTACCTGATGACACTCTCATTCTTTTACGCCGTTACTGGGCTACACACCGTAACCAGGATCTGATCTTTCCGGCACTGGGTCGAGGTCACAACCTTGGTCAGGTTTCAAAGACACCGATGGCCATCGAAAGTGTTCAAGGAGCATTCCGGCGGGCAAAAATTGAAGCCGGAATCAGAAAACGACGTGTCTCTGTTCATACCCTGCGTCATTCATATGCTACTCATCTCCTTGAAGCAGGCGTTAATATCAGAGCCATTCAGCGTTATCTGGGACATAGTCAACTCGAACCATGGTCTGCCTGCATCTGACAAATAAAGTTCAGGAAAACTTCTTGGCATTGTTAATTTTGGATAGTTCTATATAATATAACATATTGAAATAATACTATAAAAAATCTATAAACCTATCCTTATTTAACAATGTCAACTTCTTCAGCATTATCAACAATGTAATGAAAGGACTCGATCATGGGAATCATCGCTGATATCTTTCGTGAGTATGGCCCCGAGTACCTGGGAACTTACCGGGAATCAATTCCTTTGAATCACCGGAAAGTAATTGGGGCCATTATTAAATGCCGTACCGAAGGTTGCGGTGTCAATGTCTATGGCTGCGAGGAGTGTGGCAAACCTGCCTTCGTATTTTGTTCCTGTGGCAACCGTCACTGTCCTACCTGTCAGAATCACAAGACCCGGCAGTGGCTGGAAAAACAACTCAACCGGGAGCTTCCCGGCCATCATTTTATGGTCACCTTCACAGTTCCGGAACAACTGCGCCGTTTTATGCGCAGTCATCAAAGAATCGTTTACACTGCTCTTTTTGCAGCCTCTTCAGCGGCGCTGAAAAAACTGTCCGCTGATGAGAAATTTGTCGGAGGGGACTGCCCCGGGTTTTTCGGTGTTCTGCATACCTGGGGACGGCAACTGGAATATCATCCCCACATTCATTATATCGTTCCCGGTGGTGCTTTTGATAAAACCAGTGGTTACTGGCACTCTTCGCGAGTTGATCTTTATGTCCCGGTACCAGCCTTGTCAAAAATCTTTCGCGCCAAATTCCGGGATGAGATGAAGAAAGCCGGGCTTTTCGATCAGATAAACCCGGTTGTCTGGAACATTGATTGGAATGTTAATTCCCAGGCCGTTGGCAGCAGTGAAGGAAGTCTGAAATACCTGGCTCCTTATGTTTTTAAGGTGGCTATTACTGACAGCCGGATTGTAAAGTTAGAAAACCGCCAGGTCACCTTCCGCTACAAGAAACAGAGAAGCTCACGGTGGCGAACCATGACTCTTGATGTCATGGAATTTATCCGACGTTATCTCCAGCATGTTTTACCGACCGGATTCATGAAGATCCGCTATTACGGCTTTATGGGATCAGGATCTTCGGCAACCCTGGATGATATCAAAGCCGCGATTGAGCTTTCTCTCGACGTTTTTGTAGAATACCGTCAAGTTACAAAAAAGCAGGATAAAATATCGCCTTACTGTCCTCATTGCGGAGGGAAACTTAAGTACCGGTACAGCATCATGTCTTATGAACTCCGGCAACCCGGATAATGACTGGAAGGCTTGAATTATAGTAAATTAATAAAGAGAGGTATTATCTTCTTGAAAACCGTTTTTTAGACGGAATGGATTTCTGTTGCCAAATTCCGCCGACATGTTGCTTCGATACCGAAAGCAGGCAGTTTCAGGGCAATTTCAAGGGTGAAAAAGAGACCTGTTTTATCAAAAAACGATAAGTTTCGATAGACCCTGCCAGAACTTACAACTCTAAAATCTCTTTCCTCTCTACTTCAACCAATCATTACCCTATATAATAAGATCGGGCTTATTGAACAATGTATTGAGTTCGACCCTCGACCATCCCCAAAGGTATCAGATTTTTCTCGATGGGGTCGACTCAATCCTTATGGGTTATGATGCCTTAAACCGGCTCACCGAGGTTCACTTTGCAGATTCCAGGGATATCTACTATACCTAT
>JASFBJ010000395.1 GCA_030149585.1 Desulfobacterales bacterium
TTGCTATATGTGAACCACATATTTAACCAAGATGAATTTTATCGCTTTTAATCTTGACATCTTTTTTTGCTTTCAGTATCAAATGCCTGCTTTTTAAATGAAAGGTTGATTCTATAAGCATTCTCATACGGCCGGCTTTATGCTGAGTCAGATTTTCAGTTGAGCGATATGAATTTTTTGTTTTTTCAATAACAGTTTCTGCAATAGTTTCTACTTTATCTGCAATAATTCTTGCATATTTTATATTGCTGATAATTTTTTTTATATTTTCACGTACTTCCTCAAGAAAATAAACAGCCTGTTTTGCACGAACTTCTATTTTCCGGCCTGAAATATTTATTGTTCCGGGTTTTAATGATAATGATGATCTGATTTTTTCATAAACATTACCAACTGATAATTTAACTCCTGATCTTCCTGCAAAATCAATATTATGACCTGAAATCATGATATTTTTTGCTGCACTGAGTTTTAGATTGCCATTTGGGGCGTCAATCTTTAAATCTCCTGAATTTTGAATAATACGCGCCTGGCCTTTTTCTGGATCATATTCAAAAATCAGTTCATTGCGTTTTGAATATAGATTAAGCTTTGGCCTGCCCTGATACTCTTTTAATACTGCAACAGCGCCGTCCGGTAATACTATCTGATTTTGAGGTTTTATGGCGGAAATGGCTGGTTTTTTTTGATTCAGCACCCCAATGATATATATCTCGTCTATATTTTCTGAGACAATCAGCACCTCATCCCCTGATTTTATACTGCATTCAGATGAAAGAACCGGGATGGCCCGGTTTTCCGGATTTCCCTTCAAGCCTTTCACATAAACCTTAATATACCCATTGGGTAAATCTGTTTCAAGAACCCTGGCAGGGCCGAGATAATGAAAATCAGCAGAGGTATTATATATTTTGGCAATATTTTGCATAAATTTATCTCCAATCAGAATTATTCAACCGGTTTGGGCGGAACCCACTTTTCTGCCATGGCCAGGTCTTTGTCCGTCAAATCAACCAGCTTTCTATTAGCTCCTTTCCATATGACGCCGCTATCATCAACGCTGTGTAAAACAGATTGAGTTAAATCAGCATGGGAAAAATCAGCATTCCTTAAATAAGCATGGGAAAAATCAGCGTATGGAATTTTGGCAGATATAAATTTAGCTCCACGGCAGTTGGCATGGTTAAACTCAGCCCTGTCAAGTCTTCCCGCGCTAAAATCAGCCCCTTGAATATTTGCATTCTCAAAACGGGCACACCTGCAATCCGCCCCGGTAAAATCAACGTTCCCAAGATCAGCACTGCTAAAATCCGATGTATGGCAACGCGCCTGCCGAAAAGAGGCTCTATTTAAATTTGCATCCTGAAAACAGGTCTGGGTGCAGTTTGAGTTGTCAAGTCGCACTCCCTGCAGATCTGCCTCAGTTAAATCAGAATCTGTAAAATCAAATTCAGCAAGATTCATTCCTTTATAAGATGTTTTTTTCAGGTTGCAAAGCAAAAATGCACTTTTTTCCAGCTTTGTTTCAGTAAAATCAACGCCCTCAAAATCAGTTTGCTCAATTTTCGCAAATCTTAAATCAGCTCCTTTGATAATAGCCTCAGCCATTTCACAATAATAAAAACAAGTCTTGCAAAAATTGGCATTTGTTAAATCAGCTTTTAAAAAAGATGTATTTTCCAGCTTTGCCTTTGAAAAGTCGGCATCTTTTAAATCAGCATCAGTTAAATCAGCATCGGTTAAATCAGACCCTGAAAAATTGGCCTGGGATAATTTGGCCTTTGCAAAATCAGAGCCTTTAAGGTCAATATTACTAAAATCAATTTTTTCAAGTTTTGAATCCAGAATTCTTATACCTTTTAAATCAGCATCCCTAAAACACGCCCCAGACATATCAGCCTTGCTGATCCTGGTATTATAAAGTTTTTTACCTGTAAAATCCATTTCACGCATATTACAGGAAATAAATTTACACTCTGAAAGATCAACTGGAAATTTATTATCCAGCAAGGTCAAATCGGATTCTATTATTGAAATAGTATTAAATTCAGCCAGGCTGAAATCCGCGCCTGCTAATTTTACCTCTAAAAACTCTGCTTTTTTCAAAAAAGCCTTATCAAATATAGATGATCTTAAATCACATTTTTTAAAATTTGTATTAACCAGATTCGCATCTGAAAAATCAGCCCCGGCAAGCCTGCATGATTCAAATTCAGTATAAGTTAAATCAGCTTTTTTAAGAATAACTTCCTGTAAATCAGTATCCCAGAACCTTGCATTTTCAAGATTGGCATTTGAAAAATCAACCTTTGCAAGATTCATTTTTCCTTTGGTAAAACCATGAAAGCCCTGTTCTTTTAACATTTCAATATCTTTTTCATCAAGATTTAAGTCACTGAATTTTATTATAACTTTTAATGGATCTTTTTCTATTTTATTATCATTTAAAAACATACAGCCGGAAAGATTAGTTCCTGTAAAAGCCGCCTGCTCACAAATTGTGTTTACAAAGATAGAGCCTGAGAGGTCAGCGTTTTCAAATTCAGCATTGCTTAAATTAACATTATTAAATACCACCTTGTCAAAAACAACATCTGAAAACCTTCCATGACTTAAATCAACGTCATTAAACATAACATCTGAAAACCTGACCTTTTTAATATCAATTCCAGTCATATCCAGTTCAGATATTACCTGGCTTTCAATCAATGCGTCTTTTTCAAGGATTTTTATTATCTGTTCAGATGAGGTAAATATCGGCATTTATTTGTCGCTTATTTGGCATCCTTCAAATTTAGTTTACACTTTTTAGATGTTGCTTCTTGCCTGGTT
>JASFBJ010000150.1 GCA_030149585.1 Desulfobacterales bacterium
TCCAATACTTCTTTTGGTGTCATAATAATTCTCCTTAAATTTTGTTATAATACGAATGTATCTTGATAGCAATTCAGTTTTTTACCATTAAACAGCGTCCTTTCCTTTTTCGCCGGTTCGCACACGCAGCACTTCTTCAATCGGCAGTACAAAAATTTTACCATCGCCGATTTTTCCGGTATTAGCGGCTTTTTGAATGGTACTTACGACTTTGCTGTATCTTTCTGATTCAACAATTATCTCGATTTTAATTTTTGGAATAAAATCCACCACATACTCTGCCCCGCGATAAATCTCTTTATGCCCTTTTTGTCTGCCGTATCCTTTAACTTCAGAAATAGTCATTCCCTGAATGCCGATTTCATTAAGTGCTTCTTTGACATCATCAAGTTTAAAGGGTTTAATAATCGCCTCGATTTTTTTCATAAGCTCTCCTTCCAATATTTGAAAATAAAATAAATTTAATTAACAAAATAACATTATACCTTGGTCTTATAACTAGATTGTCAGATAATTAATTTCACAAGGATAGAGCGAGGAGATAATACTAATCGTATATCTCCGACCGATAACGCAGTGAAATTATTTATGTGACGGTCTATAGCTTTCAGACCCTGGAATTGCCGTTATAAGCGTTTGGTGGATAGCAGCCTTGATATCAGCCAACTGTTCAGCAGAATCAATTTTTTGTCCGTCAAAATCATGTACATAAAATACATCCACAACCTGATCTACTTTGGTGGCAATCTTGGCTACCCAGACATCCAGACGGCAGCGAAAAAGGGTATCTGTAATTTTATACAGCAAACCTGGAAAATCATTGGTAAATACTTCAATAATGGTAAAAAAACTGGAACTCTGGTTATCAATTTTGATTTGCAGGGGCCGCTGCCCAATATCTGAAAAAGCTGGTTGGAGACCACCTTGCATCTCAAAAATTTCAGCTTCGATATTTAGATTTCCTTTTAGAGCATCACGCAACTGTTGAGCGGTTTTTTGCCATTTTTGATCTTCAAATATCAGATCAGAAGGAGCCTTTACCTTAAATATATCAAGTGCAATATTATTACGCCAGGTAAAAATTTGTACATCAATAATATCCAGCCCGCTTATGGTAAAAACCCCGGCAATTTTTGAAATTAATCCAGGCCGGTTTTTGGCACAGATAACCACATCACGAGTAGTTGAGTCAGCATGTTTTTCTATCTTCCATATAAAATCATCTCCTTTAAGTTGTTTAAACAGCTCAATATGCTGTGAAATATCTGCTGCCTCAGTGGAAAGAAGATAGCGCGGCGACATTATATTATAAAGCTCTTCCAACTCCTGCCGCTCCTTTTGATTTATTGCCTGAGATAAAATAGTGTTCTTTTTATCTTCAATTACTTTTATTGATTTGGGAGTAGCCAGTTCGCCCTTTTCAAGAACGTTCAGCACTTTGAAAAAAAGATCCTTAAGCAAAGAAGCAGTCCAGTCGTTCCAGGCCTTAGGTCCTGTCGCCATGGAGTCTGCAAGGGTCAAAAGGTAAAGCATTTTTAATAGATTGCTCTTTTTTATATGTCCGGCCAGATGAATGGCAGTGGCTTCTTCATTAATATCACGCCGCGTAGCGGTTTTTATCAGTAAAAGATGATTTCTTATCAGATAAGTAATGGTTTCAATACGGGGGGTCTGAAAACCTTTTTTTTCCAATATTTTTTGTGCCATTAAAGCGCCTCTTTTTGCATGACTGCCCCCTGGATCAGACTTGCCGATATCGTGCAAAAGGGCTGCCCAGAGAAGTAGCTTTTTATTTTTTATGGCACTATATATATCGTGATATAAAGGATTTTCACAATTATTCGAAGTTGTTGCAAACTGTTTGATGATTTTGACCGTATAGAGTTGATGCCTGCCGACCGGATAAAGATGATAACGATCAAACTGAATCCGGTTAACCACTCCTTTAAATTCCGGGATAAAACAGGCCAGAAAACCGGTATTCAACATTTGGTTAAGCGCTTTAAAGGTGCCGCTAGAACGCATAAGGATTTTTTCAAAAATCTGTACGACTTCAGCAGAAGATCTGAAATGATCATCGATAATATATTGGAATTCATGCAACAGCCGTTTGGCATCACTGTTTAGCAGCGCATTTTTAACAGCGCTTTCCAAAAAAATCTTTATCAGTAACTCCGGGGCTCTCAGAATCTCTTCCGGAGAAGAAAAATTTAACATCCCGCGATTGAATTTTAAACCCTTTACGCTGGTTTTTTTTACAAACCGATTTTTTCTTTTATTATTTTTTTGCTGCTTTAAAATATGCAGAAACATTTGATGCTGCTGTTTGATTAACTCCATGTGGCGGTGGAGATCTCCAAGCAGTTTTTCCACAGGCTGGAGGCCTTTGGAATCAACAATATTCAACGCCCGCGCCAGGCTGGTCTGATATTCCAGGTGAAGCTGATCACATTTCCTTTTGGTCAGATAGTGAACTCTGTTTCTTATGTGCCAGATATAGGCAAGGGCTTTTGAAAGAGATTGATACTCGTTGTTGGAGAGGTAGCCCATATATTCCAGATCCCGGGTTTCTTTCAGGTCGGAACGAATGCGGGCAATCCATAACATGGTATGGTAATCTCTCAAACCACCCCGGCCCTCTTTCAGGTTGGGCTCCAAAAGATAGGCTGAATCTCCGAATTTTTGATGCCTTGCCTGATTACTCTCAATCAGCTGGTTTATAATCCGGCTGGTATGCTTTATAACTATTTTATTTCTGAACTGCTCCATCAGGTCGGTAAAAAGCGGTGACATACCACAAATAAAGCGGGCATCCAGCAAAGAGGTCAGCACTTCAAAATCTTCCCGGCCCAGCGCAAGACACTCTTTTATAGAGCGGGTGGCATGTCCCACCTCATACCCCATATCCCAAAGCGGATAAATCAACTCTTTAACAAGTTCCTCAGCAAGCCCTGGAACTCTTTTTTTGAATAAAAAAAGCAGATCAATATCAGAATGAATGCACTGTTCCTGCCGTCCATAACCGCCCAGCGCAATAATTGCGTACGGATTTTTCGTAAGATTTAACCTTGGACCCACAGTACTTTTTTCATAGCTTTCCAGAAAATAATTATCAAACAGAGCAGTATGTTGCTTTAAAATATCTGGATCGCCTGTTTTTAATAATTTTGTTATAAATTTTTCCTGGTGCTTTTTAAATTGACGGGCAATGTTAAGATTATCAGACATATAGGGCCTGCCATATATTTTAATTTATTTTAATATTAAAAGGGTTAATTTATTTTTGACCATCATAACTAACCCTGCTTAAACCCATTAAATCTACCATTAAATCTAATTCATGCAATAGATATGCCGGCAAGTCATGCCACCCGAATTATATAACATATCAATAAGATAGACTGTATTGGTGGTTGATTAATAGTAGCCCGTGCTTACGTTAATGTAAAAACAACAAAAAAAAAATTACATTAATGTAAATCAAAGTCTAAAACAAGATGCTTCGTATAAAAAATAACGCTTGACTTAGTGAATACTTTTCAATATTTTGAATGAATAATATTATTTAATGATATTGTCCGGCTCGGTTATTATTTTTAAGCATTATAAGTGTCACTACTTATTCTTTGTTAATATCCTTTCACCAACAAATGCCCGTGCCTTTGCCGCCTTGCTGAATTTTTTCCTGTCTTTATCATCTGGAACCGGTTAATGATATCAATAATACTATTTCAGGCTTTTTATCATGCTAAAAAAAAAAGAAAATAATACAGACAAAATCCAAATTAAAATTAAAAGTTTTGGACAAAATACCCCGTTAGGCCTTCATCTTCTGGGACGCGAAAGCGTAAACATCTGTAAAAATCTGCCGGATCATATTCAAGAATATTCTGAGGCAGTGATGCTCATGGATGATCAGCTAAAGGTTATTGGAATAAATGAGGCAGCTGCCAGCCAGGTTGGTAAAAAAGCAGTTGAAATTATCGGCAAGAATTTATCCTTTTTTATTCATCCTGCGTTTTTGCCTGAAGGCCTTGATAAAATATCGCAGGCTATTCAAACTGGAGAACCTGTGGTCATTCAGGCCAGCAATAATGGATATTCCAGTTTACATTCCACATATCCAATTTTTAATGCAAAGGGCAAACTGGCCAGGACAATTATTATTTCGCGTGATATAACAGGCAGTCTGAAAATTAAAAATGCCCTTGATGAAAGTGAAAATAATTTCAAGGCCCTGGCTGAAAACGCCAATGACGGAATTGTTATTGCGGGCGGTAAAAACGGCATTCATCAATATGTTAACCAAAGATTTTGCAATATTATCGGATATAGCAAGGCTGAGCTGATGAAAATCGGTTTTAAGGAGCTAACTCCATCTAACAGAACAAATGAAATGGGGGAAAAATATCAGCGGAGTTTAAGCGGCAAAATTTTACCTCTTAACTACGAAACTGAACTATTAAGAAAAGATGGCAAAATCGTGCCAATTGAAATTACCGGGGGCCAAACTATCTGGCGGGGTAAGCAGGCAGCCATCGTGATTGTAAGAGATATTACAGAACGAAAAGTGATTGAAAAAGAGCTGATAACTTATCGCAATCATCTTGAAGGGCTGGTGGATGAGCGGATATTTGAAATAAAAAAGACAAATAAAAAGCTGGAAGAGGAGGTTATCAAGCATAAAAAGACTGCTCAAAAACTTAAACAGCATGAAAACGAATTGCAAAAAAAAAGTAAGAAACTGGAAGAATTAAATACAGCTCTTACCGTTATTTTAAATAAAGGCGATGAAGACCGAAAAAAAATTGAAAAAGACGTTATGTCTAATATTAAAGAATTGCTAATACCCTATCTGGAAAAACTAAAGGCAGGGCCCTTAGGCAAAAGACAAGGAGAGTATATAAAAATCATTGAAAAGTGTATAGAAAATATTATCTCCCCTTTTAGCAGTAATAGTTCCTATAGCTTTTTAAATTTTACGCCGGCCGAAACCAAGGTGGCCAATTTGATTACCCAGGGTAAACAAACCAAAGAAATCGCCCAGCTAATGTGTTTATCAGCAAGAACCATTGAATCGCATCGCAAGAATATTCGAAAAAAAATGAAACTTACGCATAAAAAAGCTAATTTAAAAGCCTGTCTTATGGATATCTGCTAAAAGTGTATATTTTTAAGGGTCTTGAATGACTATTGAGTGGATTTTACAAATTCAAATCATATAAACTTTTAATGTCCATATCTTTTCTGATCCCAAATCTTGTTAGCGCGAAGTCATATTTTGCGGGATCTTTTGGGGAAATATTTTTAAAACCTTGAGTTATTTCAATGGCGGTTTTCATATTTGCCTGTTTTTTGGACGTAAAACCCAGCATGACTCCTATCTTATGCATATGAGTATCTACAGGAATAATCAGTTTTGATTTGTCAATATTATTCCATCCTCCTGGATCAACCCTGTCTTTTCGTACCATCCACCTCAGGAAAAGATTCATACGCTTGCAGGCACTGCCTTTTTCCGGACGGGCAATAAGATGGCCTGGATTATTATCAGATAAAATAAGTTCGCGCGAAAAAAAAGTCATGGCGGGTAATATATTTTTATGGCCTGATGATAGTCCTGAAACAAAGCAGTTATTAAGAGAACCAAACCGGTCTATAACCTTTTTGGCGCCATAAAGAAGTGCTGCAAGGTTTTTGCCGTCAGCAAATCTGTGCCTGAATTGCTTATATTTTTGTAAAAGAAATTTTTTATCAGAATTTTGTAAAAAAAGATAAGGTGATTTGTTCATTATATCAAGCACCGAAGAAACACTTTTTATAATCATATCCACTCTTCCATATGCAAGGGCGGAAGCTATAAGACCCACGATTTCTCTATCCCTGATATCCTTAAAAAAATAAAGAAATTCAAGGGGATCCGGGTGAACAAAACTAGCTTTGTTGTATTGGCGGTATATGTCGTCAAGTTTTATTTTTTGTGAGCAGTTCATTATTTTATTTTGGTTTTTATCAGGAAAATAATGAAAATACAAAGCATGCTTTTCCTGCGATTAAAAATAAATACAAATAAAAAAATAAATAGCTTGCTTTCGTTATAAAAAGTATTAATATAGAAATATCAACATGGCCCCGCCTTTAATTTGCGGAGCGGTTTTTTTCTGAAGGAACAAATCATTTCATAGTGCTGCATCCTCCAGTCTGAAATTTTGAGAATTTTATTGAAAGGAGGATGTCACCATGGCCAACGGAACAGTTAAATGGTTTAACGACCAAAAAGGCTTCGGCTTTATCGAACAGGAAAGCGGACCCGATGTGTTTGTTCATCATTCAGCAATTAATGCAAGCGGATTCAAAAGTCTCAATGAAGGCGATCAGGTTACCTTTGACATTGAGCAGGGGCAAAAAGGTCCTGCTGCTGTAAATGTCACTGTAAGCTAAATTTCAAAATCTGTAAAAAAAAAGGGCATACTTTCAAGTATAAGAGTATGCCCTTTTTTTATCAATCTAATTCAAAAGCTCTTTCCCCATGGAGAGAATTATCGAGTCCTGCAATTTCATCTTCTGTATCAACTCTTAATCCACCAGTTAATATTTTTGTAACATAAATTACTATGAAAGTCCCTATTGCGCTGAATGCCACAGTTGCTATGATGGATATAAACTGTATCCAGACCTGTCCTGGGTTCCCGTAAAAAAGGCCTTTTGCGCCTTTAGTAATTGACGGACATGCAAAAAGGCCTGTTGCCATCGCACCCCACATGCCGCAAACACCGTGGACTCCAAATGCGTCAAGGGAATCATCATATCCTATTTTATGTTTTATAACAGCCACACTGAAAAACCCGATAAGTCCCGCTACAAGACCAATAACAAGGGATGCAGGCAGATTTACAAATCCTGCGGCAGGTGTAATTCCCACAAGGCCGGCAACTACGCCGGAGGCAATGCCAAGAACAGTTGGTTTTTTGTTATAAATCCATTCTGCAAACATCCATCCAAGCGCGCCCATTGCTGCCGCTGTATTTGTAACAAGAAAGGCTGAAGCAGCTATTCCATCTGCCGCAAGAGCGCTGCCGGCATTGAACCCAAACCACCCAAACCATAAAAGAGCTGCTCCAAGGGCGGTAAGCGTTACACTTGAAGGAAACATCGCTTCTTTTCCATAACCAATTCTTTTCCCCAGCACAAGGGAAAGTACAAGGCCAGCAACTCCTGCATTTATATGAACAACATTTCCGCCCGCAAAATCAAGCGCCCCAAGACCACTTAACCACCCTCCACCCCAGACCCAGTTGCAAACAGGAGTATATATAAAAGTAACCCACAGAATAACAAAAACAATCCATGATGAAAATTTTATGCGGTCAACTACGGATCCAAGAATCAGCGCAACAGTTATGCACGCAAAAGTCATCTGAAAAAGAACAAATAAAATTGTTGGAATGGTTCCGGAAATACTGTTAACGTCAATTCCTGATAATAAAATATAGTTAAGGCTTCCGATTAGAGAGCTCGAACTTTCGCCAAAAGCGAGGGAATAACCCCATACTACCCAAACCACACTGGCAATACAATAAGCCACAAAAGTCATTGCAAAAGTATTCAATAAATTTTTAAATCGTGACATTCCTCCATAAAAAAGGGCCAGCCCTGCCGGTGTCATCACCATAACAAGTGCGGTTGCCACGATTATCCAGGCAGTATCTCCGGTATTTAGCACACTGTCTTTGGCCAATGCCGAAGAAAACGGCATAAAAAATAACATAAAAAATATGCTTAAACCCTTTAATTTCATTTTTAATTTCTCCTTATTTTTAATAATAATCTAAACATAATAAAAAATACTCTAAAACTATTTTTTAGTTTCACAGAGTTCTTAATGAGCAAGCAGTATGCCATTTTATGGCAAGGGAAAAATTTTAAGTATATCTATTTGGAATAATATAAGAATCAGTGCTTTTAGATAGAGTATTTTGCCGAAGCGGTTATGCTGGGAATGTATATCTAAAACAAATTTGTCATAAACTTATAATAAAAATTACAAAAATGCCATTTTTGATTTAGGTTTTATGGATAATTCAGCAGAAAGAAAACCAATGGAGAAAATAATTTTAACTGGTTATGACCAAAATGTAATAAGGGTCACGGAAAAAATAAATCCACAAAATTGTGCTGGATGTTGGAGTTTGTCTACTGCGTTACATCCACCGGCGCATATCGAGATAGGGGAGGCCACTTTTTGATTTACGCGAGATGGGTCAGAAATGCTTCAATCTTTTTTTCACTATTTTTTAAATCATCGCGCTAATTTATTTCGTGAAAGTACACATATTTTTTTATCAATTCTGAATAGGTTATTTCGGTATGAATTAAATAGTGATGCAGTCCCACCACACTACGCACTTCACCCAGTAAATTACGTTTTTTGTTTGGCTGCATAATATGGACTTTCAAGGCAATTGCATCAAAATTTAAACCCTAAGAAATCAATTAGATACGCAATGCGGCAGACAGATTGCCGGCACTTTTTTTGAAGAGATACTTGCAAGTTCTTGATTTGTTTAGAATCAAAAAATATGCCAAATTTTGATGCCATCGCCCTGTATGGGCTTTTCTTTATTATTGCAAGATTAGCTTCTTTAGTTTATTATTTCATTTTTAGCAAATATTTTACTATTTATTTTATCTTAAACTTGATATTTGCACAGGGGAATATTTGCCCGAAATATATACGTTAATATCAACTTATCAGGGCAAATTG
>JASFBJ010000151.1 GCA_030149585.1 Desulfobacterales bacterium
GCATAAAATATTACCAGACCCAGAAATAACTTCCCTGCACTACAGAGCCCAGGAGGTCGTTCCAGGCGGTTTATTTATAGCCCTTAAAGGTGCTAAAGCTGATGGGCATGATTATATTAATCAAGCCCTGAAACAAGGGGCTGCTGCAATTATAAGTCATAAAAATATTGATATTGATCTGCCCTTTATTCGGGTATCAGACAGCCGTAAGGTATTGGCTGCTTTAGCTGCCAGGTTTTATGATTATCCTTCAACCAGACTCAAAATTATCGGTATTACCGGGACCAACGGTAAAACAACAACCAGTTATTTAATTGAAAAAATATTAGAAAAAGCAGGCTATCAGGTTGGTGTTATCGGAACTGTAAATTATCGGTATAATGGGAAAAAATTTGATAACCCGGTTACCACACCGGAATCATTGGATCTGCAAAGAATTTTAGCTGAAATGGGAAAAGGCGGCATAATATATGTGGTTATGGAAGTTTCCTCCCATGCCATCAAACAAAACCGCATATTTAATTGTTGTTTTGCCATAGGAGTTTTTACAAACCTGACTCAGGATCATCTGGATTATCATCAAAATATGAGTGAGTACTGGTCTTGTAAAAAAAGTTTTTTTTCTCAATATTTTAAAAAACAGCAAAAAGAGAAAAGACTCTGGGCTGTTATTAACTGTGATAACCGCTGGGGGGCGGATCTTGCAAAAGAATTGAAAAGCGGAGCGCTTACAACCGGCATGGATGCTGCCTGTCAAATTCGGCCTAAAACTTATGAGATTAAGCTCAGCAGGATAATTGCCGAGCTGTCAACACCTAAAGGGAATTTTAAGTTCAGCTCCCCTTTGACAGGAAAATTTAATCTGGAAAATATTTTGTCGGCAGCAGGAGTCGGTATTGCCCTGGATATTTCTCTAAATGCCATTAAAGCTGGAATTGAATCCATGGCTACGGTTCCAGGGAGAATGGAAAGGGTTTCTAATCCAGGCAGGCGAAATATTTATATTGACTATGCACATACTCCGGATGCTCTGAAAAATGTCTTAAAGACAGTTTGTTCCCTGACCCCAGGCAGGGTGATTTGTGTTTTTGGCTGCGGCGGAGACAGGGATAAGACAAAACGACCCTTGATGGGTGAAATTGCCGGAAAACTTGCCGATCTGGTGGTGATTACCTCGGATAATCCGCGCAGTGAAGATCCTCAAAGCATTATCAGCGAGATTATCAGTGGTCTTTGTCAGGTAATGCCGACTGTGTATAATCCATCTGAAATCACCAAAGAGTTCACAGGTCCGGCCTATGTGGTAGAAGCAGACCGGCAAAGGGCAATTGAGCTGAGTATTAAAATTTCAAGGCAAAATGATATAATATTAATTGCCGGCAAGGGCCATGAAACCTATCAGATTCTTGGTGAGCAAACTATCCATTTTGATGATTATGAGATAGCTTCAGCCGCTCTTTCAACCATAAAATCCAGAGTAAAAGAAAAAAAGGCAATAGTTAATAAGATTCCCTGGACACTTAGCCAGTTGCTTGAAGCAAGTCATGGAAAACTTTTGAGCAAGAGGCTTGACCTTGATTTTGAAGGCATTTCCATTGATTCCAGGCAGATAAGGCCGAATGAAATTTTTGTGGCCATTAAAGGCTCTAATCAGGATGCGCATTTTTTTATCAATGAAGTCCTTGCAAAAAAAGTTCGTGGGATGGTGATTAATCAAGCAAATCAAAGCATCCTGCCTCCTGATTTAATTGCCAAAGGTCGGGTAATTATTATTGGGGTCACAGATACAACCAGGGCTCTTGGGGATCTGGCAGCCTATAACAGGCAGCGTGCCGGTATCAAAGTAGTGGCCATTACCGGTTCAAACGGCAAAACCACTACCCGTAAAATGGTCAGCCAAATTATTTCCAGACGGTTTAATACTCTATCCACCAAAGGCAATTTTAATAATGAATTTGGTCTGCCTCTAACCCTTTTGAACCTGAGCTCAAAGCATGAGATTGCAGTTCTGGAACTTGGCATGAACCATGCCGGTGAGATCAGGCGGCTCGGGGAAATTTGCAAGCCGGATATTGGCCTGATTACCAATATTGGTTCAGCTCATTTAGAAGGCTTAGGTTCTATAAAGGCAATCTTAAAGGCCAAGGGCGAACTTTTGAGCCAAATTAAGCCCGGAGGGTGGCTGGTGCTTAATGCTGATGACCCATTGCTTTTATCTTTGGCTGAAAAATTTGAAAAAATTATCCTGTTTGGTTTTTCAGATCGGGCAATGCTTAGGGCAGGCGCTGTAAAACAAAATTACGATCGAATTTGCTTTGACCTTATTTTACCTGAAAAACCGGCAATTTCCATAAATCTGCATGGAACCGGTAAAATCATGGTACAAAATGCCCTGGCTGCTGCTGCAGTGGGCCATATTTTAGGCCTTAGTCCGGATATAATTAAAAATGGTCTGGAATCATTTACCCTGGTTCAAGGCAGGATGAATATTCTAAAAACAAAAAGCGGGTATTCCATTATTGATGATACCTATAATGCCAACCCTGATTCAGTGAAAGCCGCTATCAAGGGATTAATCAGCTTAAAAGGTGTTGAGCGCGGATTTGCAGTAATCGGGGATATGCTGGAACTGGGAGATTCTTCTATTAAAATGCATCAAAAAATCGGTTCGCTTATTGCCAAAGCTGGTGTTGCCGGTCTTTACGCCTGCGGAAAATTTGCAAGAGCTGTAGCTGAGGGAGCAATAAAAGAAAAAATGCCTTTAAAAGATATTATTATTGGTGAAAAATCAGCTTTAATTTCTCATCTTGTGAAGCGCCTTGAACCAGGAGACTGGGTTTTGGTAAAGGGCTCGCGCGAAACAGCCATGGAAGAGGTTGTAGATGGACTAGGCGGTTTTTTATGATTTATCATCTATTATATCCATTACATACAACGATTTCAGCTTTTAATGTATTTCGCTATATAACCTTTAGAACTATTTACGCCAGCCTTACGGCTTTTCTGATCTGCGTTATTTTCGGTCCCTGGCTGATTGAGACCTTAGGCAATATGCAGGTAGGCCAGTATATTAGAAGTAATGGGCCGCAAACCCATCTTCAGAAAGCCGGCACTCCGACCATGGGCGGGGTTTTGATCCTGCTGGCTGTGTCTGTGGCAACTCTTTTCTGGGCGGATTTGACCAATTACTACATCTGGATTGTTCTACTGTCGATATTGGGATTTGGACTGATCGGTTTTATTGATGATTATCTAATGCAGGTAAAAAAACGCAGTAAAGGACTCAATGTCAAAAATAAACTCTGTCTTCAGGTGATTTTAGCCATTATTATTGGTGCGCTGGTTTATCTATGTCCTAATTTTGACACACGAGTAACTTTGCCATTTTTTAAAAATTTTTCTCCTGATTTTGGCATGGGATATATTCTGTTTGCCGCCTTTGTAATTATAGGATCCTCGAACGCGGTTAACCTTACAGATGGCCTGGATGGCCTTGCCACCGGCCCTATGATTATTGCATCTGTAACTTATATGATTTTTGCCTATGTTGCAGGGCATATTAATATGGCCGAGTATTTGCAAATAAATTATGTGGCCGGCTGTGGTGAAATCAGTATATTTTGCGGAGCAATGGCCGGGGCTTGTCTCGGGTTTTTATGGTTTAACGCATATCCTGCCGAAATTTTCATGGGAGATGTTGGTTCTTTGCCGCTGGGCGCTGCTTTAGGAACTGTTGCGGTTATTACCAAACAGGAAATTCTGCTTGTTCTCGTTGGTGGAATTTTTGTTGTAGAGGCCTTGTCTGTAATTTTTCAGGTGGGGTTTTTTAAAATGACAAATGGCAGCCGGATTTTTAAAATGGCGCCGATTCACCATCATTTTGAATTAAAAGGATGGCCTGAACCAAAGGTGATCGTACGATTCTGGATCATTGCGATAGCACTGGCTTTGATTTCAATGAGTACCCTCAAACTGCGCTAAAATGAGTTATATAGACCGTCACATAAATAATTTCACTGCGTTATCGGTCGGAGATATACGATTAGTATTATCTCCTTGCTCTATCCTTGTGAAATTAATTATCTGACAATCTATAAAAGAGAATATAAAATAATATCATGATGAAATTGGCTGGAAAAAAAGTTCTGGTGGCAGGTCTTGGCAAGTCAGGCCTTGCTCTGGCTGAATTTTTAGTCAAAAGGAAAGCCAGGGTTATTATAAGCGACAGCGCGCCTGCCGAACAATTATCAGAATATCTGGCGGCCATTGAAAACCTGAAGCTTAAATCAGATCTTAAAATTGAGCTGGGTATCCATAATCCAGCCTCTTTTAACCAGGCTGATCTGATTGTCTTAAGCCCAGGGGTTCCTCACACCATCAAAGCAGTAGTTAAAGCAAAGCAAAGAGGTGTTCCGGTAATTGGTGAGATCGAGCTGGCAAGCCGATTTATTCACCAGCCGATTATAGCGGTTACTGGTACAAACGGCAAAACTACCACCACTGAACTGATCGGAGACATGCTGAAAAAATCAGGCCTGAAAGTTTTTGTGGGCGGTAATATTGGGCGACCTTTGACAGGTTATGTGAATAAAAAACAGACAGCTCAGATTATTATAGCCGAGGTTTCCAGTTTTCAACTGGATACTATTAGTACTTTCAGACCTAAGATAGCAGTATTATTAAATATCGCCAGGGATCATTTAAACCGTTATCAAGATTTTAAAGATTATATTTATTCAAAGGGAAAGATTTTTTCAAATCAGCAATCAACTGATACAGCAATATATAATGGAGAAGATCAAATTATCTTAGATCTTTGCCGGCATATTAAAAGTCGAAAAATTCCATTTTTCGCAGGTTCTGTTTCAAAATATCAGGATAAACCTTATGCAGTTATAGAAAGCAGCAGCCTTATTATTCACCATGCCCCAAATCAGATAAGTGAAATAGATCTTGCGGGTTGCCGGCTGAAAGGGCTTCATAATCTTGAAAATATTGCCGCAGCAAGCCTGGCAGCGCTGGCAGCAGGCGCTAATCCAGATGGTATTAAGGTTGCTGTTAACAGCTTTCAAGGAGGCCCGCATCGGCTTGAAGATATAGCAGTTATTGATCAGGTTCGCTATATAAATGATTCAAAGGCCACTAATCCAGCTGCCGTGATAAGGGCTCTGGAATGCTTTAACCAGCCGGTTATCCTGATTATGGGCGGCCGGAATAAGGAAAATAATTTTTCGGATTTAAAAGAGGCAATCCACAGATTCAGCAAAAAAGTTGTGGTGTTTGGAGAAGCCAGGCAGGAAATTATAAAAGCCATTGAAGATAATCATTCAATCAGGGCCGTTGCTGCCGACTCAATGGAAGATGCTGTCGGCAAGGCCAGCAGGCTGTCTTTACCGGGAGATGTGGTTTTGCTCTCACCAGCCTGTGCCAGTTTTGATATGTTTGACGGTTATGCCCAGCGGGGAGAAGCATTTAACCTGGCTGTTGAGAAATTAAAATGACCTCTAAAATATTAAAAAATATTATAACACATAAGCCGTTAAGCTATGATTTAAAGCTTTTGCTTGCTGTTCTTTTCCTGGTGGGAATTGGTATTGGAATGGTTTATAGTGCCAGCAGCGCTCTGGCTTTAAGAGGTTTTGGATCAGAATATTATTTTTTGAAACGACAGGGAATTTTCGCTGGATTTGGGATGCTGGCTTTGGTATTTTGTGGACATATTCCTCTGAAAATATATCGCATTTTAATCTATCCTGCTTTGTTTCTTTGTTTTATGCTGCTGATACTTATTCATATTAAAGGCTTTGGCATTACAGCCGGCGGAGCTACCCGCTGGCTGGACTTGGGGATTATTAACTTTCAACCAACGGAAATAGCCCGTCTGGCACTTGTGATCTATCTTGCATATTCTTTGAGTAAAAAGCAGAAATTCGTTAAAGAATTTTCAGTGGGGTTTTTACCCCATGTAATTATGCTTTCTGTTTTTGTCGTGCTTTTAATTATTCAGCCGGATTTTGGTTCTATAATTATTTTCGGAGCCATTACATGGATTATGATGTTTGTCGGCGGAGTTCGTCTTAAACATTTATTCGTTTTTTTTGTGGCCTGCATGCCGATTATTTATTTTCTTATATTAAATGCCGAGTACCGTTTAAAACGGCTGCTGAGCTTTCTTGATCCCTTTCAGTATCCTGCTGATGCAGGTTATCAGATTATTCATTCTCTTATGGCCTTTGGAACAGGCGGAATTACCGGAGCAGGAATTGGGAACAGTTATCAAAAGCTTTTTTTTCTGCCGGAACCACATACGGATTTTATTTTTTCAGTTATTGGAGAAGAGGCGGGACTTTGGGGAGTTATGGTGGTTTTTATGCTTTACGGAATTATTTTATGGCGCGGAATCAGTATCGCGCGTAATGCAAAAGATTCCTTTGGAGCTTTGACAGCTGTTGGAATTACAACGGCCTTAGGACTTCAGATCTGCATCAATATGGGAGTTGCTGTTGGTTTATTGCCGACAAAGGGTTTAACCCTGCCCTTTTTAAGTTATGGGGGAACCTCTCTTGTTATAAATATGGCGTCTGTGGGAATCTTGATAAATATTGCAGCAGACCAGGCATCCGGAAAAGCCGGAGCAGTAATTGAGGATTATAATTCAAAAGGCCGGTAATATTTATGAGGCTGGGGAAAATTGAAATTATTTAAATGAAACCTCTAAAAATCATAATTGCAGGCGGCGGCACAGGGGGGCATCTTTTCCCAGGGATTGCAATTGCCCAGGCTTTTACAGAGGTTAACGCCCTTACCAGGGTTTTATTTGTTAATAGTGGAAATTTATTTGAAAAAAAAACTTTGGCAGAATCCGGTTTTGCTCATCAGATCATTGCCGTTGAAGGTATTAAAGGCCGGGGATTAAGAAAACAGATGGGAGCAGCCTTAAAAATTCCATTGAGCATCCTGCAATCATGGCGAATTATTTGCCGTTTTAATCCTGATCTGGTCATTGGAGTTGGTGGTTATTCAGCAGGGCCTGTGGTAGCAGCCGCCTTTTTATCAAAAATTCCAACAGCCCTGCATGAACAAAATATTTTACCTGGGATAACCAATCGTATTTTATTTTATCTGGTAAATCGAATTTACCTTTCTTATAAAAACACATTGGCTTTTAAAAATACAAAGGCCGGCAAAAGATCCAAAAAAAAGCTGGTGACAGGCAATCCACTCAGAAAAGATATAATAAGCGCAGTAAAAAATGCTGAATCAGACCAAAAAAAAACTTTTGAGCAAAATATTTTTACCATATTGATTTTAGGCGGCAGCCAGGGGGCTCACAGGATAAATACAGGTGTTGCAGAAGCCTTATCTTTTTTGAAACCTGCGCCACGATTTTGCTTTATTCATCAAACCGGACAACATGATCTAAAAATGGTTCAAAAAGCCTATCAGGCAGTAAAGATATCAAGCAGTGTGCAGGCATTTTTTAATGATATGGGCGTCCAATATGAAAAAGCTGATTTAATTATCTGCAGGGCCGGAGCCACAACAGTGGCAGAGGTGACAGCCTTTGGCAAAGGCGTTATTTTTATTCCCTTTCCCTATGCTGCTGATAATCATCAGGAGTTAAACGCAGAGGCTCTGGTAAATGCAAAGGGAGCTCAGATGATTTTGGAAAAAGATCTAAACGGACATCTGCTGGCTCAAAGAATTATGGAACTTGCCGATAATCCAGAAAAAATCAGAAATATGGGGCTTGCCGCCAAAAAGCTTGGACACCCCCTTGCCGCGCAAACCATTATTGAGGATTGCTATGCCCTGCTATCTCAAAAAGCCGGCTCAAAAAGCCGGCTCAAAAAAAAGCTGCCACCAGAAACGGAAATTAATTAAAAATGTATTTAAAAAAATATCATATTCATTTTGTGGGCATTGGCGGAATCGGCATGAGCGGTATTGCAGAACTTTTGCTGAATTTGGGATATAAAGTTTCAGGGTCTGATATAAATTGTACAGATATTACCCTCCGCCTGGAAAAGCTTGGAGGCATTATTTATAAAGGACATGCAGCCTCAAATATTACTGGTGCGGATGTACTGGTTTACTCATCTGCCATCATGAAAGAGAATGAGGAAGTAATAGCCGCTGTTAAGGCTTCTTTGCCGGTTATTCCAAGGGCTGAAATGCTGGCTGAATTAATGCGGCTTAAATACAGTGTGGCCGTAGCAGGCGCACATGGGAAAACCTCAACAACATCCCTTATTGCCGCAATCCTGGATAAAGGCGGACTTGATCCCACCGTAGTAATTGGCGGCCGGCTCAAAAGCATCGGCTCCAATGCTGTTTTGGGCAAAGGTGATTTTATTATAGCTGAAGCTGATGAAAGCGACGGCTCTTTTTTAAAATTTTCACCGGCTATTTCAGTTATAACCAATATTGACCGTGAGCATCTGGATTTTTATAAAGATTTAACAGAAATCAAGGAAGTTTTTCTTAAATTTATCGACAGGCTCCCCTTTTACGGCAGGGCAATTTTATGCCTGGATAATGAAGCAATTCAGGATATTTTGCCACATATTAAAAAACGTTTTTCAACATACGGTCTTAGTGTGCAGGCTGATTTTCAGGCCCGTAATCTGAAATTTTCCGGGCTTAAAAGCTGTTTTCAGGTTTATCATCAAGAAATTTGTCTTGGTGAAATTAATTTAAACCTGCTGGGTCTCCATAATGTATTAAACTCTTTGGCAGGTATTGCAGTTGGAATAGAGCT
>JASFBJ010000396.1 GCA_030149585.1 Desulfobacterales bacterium
CGTTGGGGCTAAAAGAATGGATCAGTAGTGGTATCGGAGTTGGGCTATATGAAGAGAGTTTTCGTAAACTTTATAAACAAATCTGTGCTCGTCAGTTATTCGCCTGGACCAGTAGCCTGAAAGGGCATGCTTTAATGGCTCAGGTTTTCCGATACCCTCAAAGGGGGTACGCTTGGTCTCTTTGATGAGGGTATTAATCCGACGCAGAATCTTTTTATCGGTTTTTTGCCAATAGAGGTAGTCATCCCAGGCGTGGTCAGAGAAAATGAGCGTCACTCTATTAGCTCCTTTTTAGCCCCTTTGCCATTTTCAAGTTGGGCAATAGATTCAATTAAACGTCTAGTGTTTTTCGGTGACCGCAAAAGATAGGCGGTTTCTTCAAGGGATTCAAAGTCCTCAAGAGACATAATTACCACAGAATTCGATGACTTGCGTGTGACAATCACCGGAGCACGGTCCCTACAAACTTTTTCCATTGTTTTCGCAAGGTTTTGTCTTGCAGCAGTATAAGTTATCGCTTCCATTTTGCACCTCCTGTACAACTTATTGTACATATGAAAGCCAGGTTGTCAAGCAAATTTTCGTGCCCCAACGAATCAGTGCATCTGAGCGGCGACGGCGAGCCGTTGGCGAAATTAGGTGCAAAATTGAACCGCTTCCTATTTTGGGGTGTTTTATTTTGGTGTCCGCCGCCAGGTGACCGAACCGTTGGGATGAATATCAATTAATCATCCCAAAACCTCCCTGATATGGCCCTAATGAAACATGATGACCAGTTATCGCCAGAGGAATTATGAACAGATGAATCATGGCCAGAGGAATCATAATCAGATGAATAGTCAAAAGATTCAAGTTCTAAAAGAGCTCTATAAGCGTTAATTCTACCACTGGTTTTTACTCTTGTCGCCAAAATCGGGATGATATCAACACTATTTTCAATCATCTTTTTAACCTGCTCAGGAGTAAAAGAAGAGTTTTTTGAGTAAATCAGGGCTGCCAGCCCGGAAACATGTGCCGCGGCCATAGATGTGCCGGAAGTAAAGCAATACTCAGAACCATTATAAGATGCAGACGCGGCAGTGAGCTGGATATCATCTATATACCAGCCTTCATCATTGATTATCTCATTGCTGTAAAACCTGAATCTTATATAAAACAAAGGGCAGCCATCAACGCCGCCCAGATCAAGAGTGGTTTTTGTCCAGATAGGAGTGCTCCCTGAAATACCGTTAAATAATCCTGAATTACCGATTAATAACTGCTTTTCGGCCCAGACTGTTCCATCAAGGGAAGTTTCCACAAAAAGATAATCCCTGTTTAACTCCGACCTTCCAAAAAGGTAGAATGTCAATTTGGAACCAAAGGCCTCGCTCAAATCCAGGGCAGGTGACCTGATCCACGCATTAGTCAGGCTTTTATAATTTTCACCAGGGCTTTGGGCCAGTACTCCTGATGAATTAAAAGGCCAGTTATCTGTGGTTTGCCAGGAATTATTTACGCCGCCGATTAGCCAGTCGGAAATATCAAGATCATTAAAATCATCTCCCCATATTTTGCGACGGGCCGGCTTACAGCTGTAAATATTGGTACCTGGTGCCGCCACGTCCACTGACACTGGACTGTAGTTTGAAAAATCCGCCAGACTATCATTTGAATTACTTGCAGCCGTTGCTAAAATATTTGAACAATCACAGGCAGCCGGATAATTAGCCTGATTATCAAGATTCTGACCATTATTGCCGGCAGAGCAGACAACCAGAGCGTCAGACGCATCAATCGCTTCTTTAATAGCCAAACTGAAATCCTGCGAGCCCCAGCTGCAGTTTATTACCTTTGCACCTTTATCATTGGCATATTCAATTGCCTTGATGGCATCTGCGGTTGTGCCGTAATTAAGTGCATTGATAAAGCGCAGGGCCATAATTTTAACATTCCAGGAGATTCCGCTGATTCCGATCTCGTTATTTCCGGCAGCAGCAATTGTGCCTGCCACATGCGTACCATGGTGTCCGGGATCATCCGGCAGATTATCATTATCAACAAAATCCCAGCCCACCACATCATCTATATAACCGTTATTATCATCATCCTGCTGATTGCCCGGGATCTCATCCTCGTTTAACCAGATATTATTATAAAGATCCGGATGGGAGAGATCCACGCCTGTATCAATAATGGCCACCACAACCTGGTCATTTCCGGTAGTAATATTACAGGCTTCCGGTAAAACAATAGCCGCATCAGGTAAACCACTGCTGCCATTAATTGATTGTCCTGTATTAGCAGCCCCCCATAATTTATTATAAAAAGGATCGTTTGGAATCAGGGCGGGTCGGTAATAATAATTCGGCTCAGCAAATTCAACAGTCCGGTCACCGTTAAATAGCTCTAAAGCCTGCTCAACGCTCAGGTTTTCAGGGAGCTTGAGCAGATTAAGCCTGCTTTTTTTAAACTGTTTTAATTCAATAATCCCAGACTGCCTCCGGCAGGCAAGGATTTGTTTTGTATCTGCAAAAGATTTGTATTTTATAAGCAACTCATTTGAAACATAAGCCCTGGGGCAAGACTCAACTTTTTTGCCTTTGCCTTTAGCTCCGGCTGTCATGACTGGATACATAATAAAAATCATTAATACTATTAAAAGCAATAACTGAACTGATTTTTTCATCTTCAAATCTCTTCACCACCGAAATTAGCAATAATTGGTCATAATAACTGTTTCGGTTTTTGGAGAAAAAAGTTGAGGAAAAATTTATAATCATGTGAAGAAAAAAGATATTGAAGACATACAGAGTCCATTGGATCAGTGGTGATTCAATGTTATTT
>JASFBJ010000397.1 GCA_030149585.1 Desulfobacterales bacterium
ATGTCAAGAGATATTTCTTGACTTTATTAGTTTTTTATAATATTTTTACGTTAAAAATAAATAAGGAGATATAAATATGCGAATTAACACAAAGAAAATAAAGGCAAGGATGGCTGAATTAGAAATAAATCAATCTGGTTTAGCTGAAAAAATGGGCGTAACTCGTGCAAACGTGTCGAGATATACACAAGGGCAGATAACAACCTTCCGCACGCTTGAGCGGCTGGCAAAGTTTTTAGATATTAATCCTACAGAACTTTTGATAGAGGATTAAATAAATGATTAACTCCGCATTGGAATTGCTTGAATTAGGTCTATCAGTTGTTCCGCTTTTAAAAAATAAGAAATTCACACCTCTTGGATGCACTTGGAAGGAGCAACAATTTATTTTACCGACCGAAGAACTTATAGAATCACGATTTGAAGAATATCCTGACAGTGATCTGGGGATAATTACAGGAAAGGTATCTGGCATTGTTGTTGTCGATGGTGATAGTACTGAGGCGTGCAAGTGGATAGAAGAGAACTTTCCGCATACATGGCTTACAGTTAGCAATAATGGCCGTGGACGGCATTATTATTATAAATACCCTGTCATAGGTAATGTGCGGAGTAGTGCCAGTAAATTGTGCGCTGCGGTTGATGTAAGAGGAACGGCAGGGCTTGTTGCTGCGCCACCTTCTGAACATGAGTCAGGGAATTTGTATCAATGGAATATTGAAGAGGGCTTTTCGCTTGAGGATCTTAAAGACCTGCCGGAATACCCTGAAAAATATATTAAGTCTGAACAACCTGAATATAAAGAAAAAACTGAAGAGACGCAGAAAAAATATGTTCCTGGTGAGCTTAAAAATATAGCTGATCAATGTAAGTGGATGCAGCATTGCCGGGAAGACGCTGAAAAGCTGGGGTATGAGGAATGGAGATGGATGCTTCAAATCGTTTCCAGGTGCATAGACGGGCGTGCAAAGGCGCATAAATTATCAAAGCCACATAAGAAATATAACTATACTGCTACTGATAGAAAAATAGATGAAGTCTTTAAAAACATGGGGTCGGTATCTTGCCGTACTATTTCCAGCAAGTTTGAGGGCTGCTTTAGTTGCAAAAATCTAATTAAAGGTAAAAAATTTTCACCGGTTATATTAGGGGCTGAGGAAAAGATTGAAATACAGCGGATTACAATAGAAGATATTAAAAAAGAAAAAATAAACAACATTTCTTTACAAATGCCTGAAAAAATTATTAATCCAGGAGGTTTAATATCTCTTGGAATGGCCGCATTAAGGAATACTGAAGCTCCTAACATTCCACAATATTCGTTCCCCATTGTTGTTTCAGTTATATCAAGAGCTTTGATGGGAAAAGTCAGCTATGGTGGGGTCTGGCCTAATTTTTATATGGTGAAAGTTGGGGGGACTTCAACAGGCAAAACAGATGCAGACAAAATAATGAAACGGTTTATTTGCAATGATATTGATATGGAAAAATTTTATGGGCAGAATGATTTTGCTTCCGGCCCCGGGTTGTTAAGAGGTATGGTGGAATCATCTCAAACATTAATTAATTTAGATGAAATTTCTTATCTATTTAAAAGGTTTGATAAGCACGATCCGATAACGGCTGGTAAAATTGAAGTGCTATTACAATTGTTCACTAATTGCGGTCTGATTTATAAAAAAACGTATGGGAATTCTAAAAACTCAATTATATTAAAAAACCTCTGTTTGAGTTTAATTGGTAATGCAACCATAGGCATATTTGATGATATAAAACCAGAAGATTTTATAAGTGGTCTTATCCAAAGATTTACTTTTTTCTGCTATGATGGTGCTATCCCTGAAAGAAAACCTTATACAGATGATTATAATGCAGATATGGCGGCTTTTATTAAAAAAATAAAAGAAATATATGGAAAAGAAGACGATATAAAGGAAAGCAATAATCTTGTTGATATAATAGGCGGCGTGGTTGAAATGGCAGCGGATAAAAAAGCATATGCTCGGCTGCTTGAATTTTCAAAGCATATTGTATCGGCTGCAAACAATGAAGAAGACCAGGGTAAGGTTGGAATTATAAGCCGAAAATATTACGAATCAATAAAATACGCTATGATTTATTTGGCAGGGGCGCAGATTATGACTGTCCAAGCAATTGATTATGGGATTGATGTTGCGGATTCTCTGGGAGACTGGAAATTAAATATATTACCGGAAAAAGTTTATGAAGGCGCTTTTCATAGAGATTGTGAGATTTTCAAGGAAGGAATCATAGCAACATTAAAGGTGGGGAAAAAACCTACTGGAAAAATGATTGCTAACCGTAGAAAAAGATTAAAAGAATTAAGACCGCATGAGTTTAAAAACGTGATTACCGCATTAGCTGCACGCAAAGAAATCGAAATTAAAGACGAACCGGGACGAAGCACACAATATTTTTTATTAAAAGGTTAAAATAATGCTTGCTATTTTATACAAAAGATGTGTAAGGTTTTTTTATGCAAAACAAATCAATTCATACTTCCCCAAAGTACAAAGCACACAAGCTGGAACAGTTCCAGAACAACAGGCGTTGTTCCAGCAAACCTCCGGTTGCACGGCACTCACAGCGTTAGAACAACAGAACAGCAATTTCTTACAGAGTAAATATCCTTATAGAGTTCTAACTGAGCTGTTCTATTGTTCTATATATATATTATTATTATAAGTTATTATTATTATTATATAAAATGGTATTAATTTAGAACAAACCTTGTTGTACTAATTTTGTACCATTGTTTTGACTCTTTTTATTTTAATTTTTAATCAAAAAAGGAAAA
>JASFBJ010000015.1 GCA_030149585.1 Desulfobacterales bacterium
TTGCAGTGCTTTTTCAAAAAACTTGTCAAATTCAGCTTCATTGGCAAGCCGGGCAGGAGTGTCTTTAAATCTTTCATCTTTGAGCATCCATTCAAGTCCAACAAGATCGACAACTTTGTTGGAATCACTTGCTCCGATAGCAATAAAGCCATCACAGGTTTTATAAATACCATATGGTGAAATTAAGGTGTGGCGTTTCCCCTGATGACCCGGCTCCTGATTTTTAAAGAAATATTTTTGAAAAATCACCTGCTGAAGCACCAGCATTCCATCAAGCAAGTTAGTTTCGACTTTCATTCCTTTACCATTTTGAGCCCGTTTAACAAGGGCCGCCAATACCGAAAATGCGGCAAAAATTCCACCTGCCATATCAGCTAGGGCAACCCCCCCCGGGATTACCGGAGATCGACCGGGTTCTCCGGAAATACTTAAAATACCGCTATACCCACAGGCCGTGATATCGTAGGCAGGATAGTCAATACAGGGGCCGGTTTCACCATATCCGGTAATATTGCAGCGGATAATTTCAGAATTGATTTTTTTTAATGTTTCAAAATCCGTTCCCTGCCGCTTAGGAACATCCGCCCTGTTATTGGACATTATCACATCTGAAATTTTTATCAGGTCGTATAAAGTTTTTTTGCCGGCACTGGAAGCCAGATCAAGCACAATACTTTTTTTATTTCGCCCAAGAGAAAGCGCATAGGCCTGGGAAGGATTGACCTGTTTTTCTCCAAAGCGCATCATATCGCCAACCGGCGGTTCTATTTTAATAATTTCAGCGCCAAGATCTCCTAATAACATAGTGCCGAAAGGTCCTGAATAGGCCTGGGTTAAATCAACAATTCGAATATGGCTGAGCGGTCCTTTCGTAATCGGCATAGTACTTTCTAATCCTTTGTATTTGTAGTTAAACAACCAATTATTGTCAAAGATCGTGCAAAGATAAAAACAGGACTAACCTGTTATGCAGTGCCTTAAATTGACTATAAATAATATAAAAAAAACAGCTTAATACTAAATTTTAATGCCAGGGTAATCTGGCATCTGGATTAGTCCAGAAAATTGCCAGATAAATGGAAATTATAAATCCTCCCGCGCAAAAAAGACCCCAGGTGCGAGCTGTCCAGGATCCAGGCTGTGATAATTTTAACAGCCAGCCTCCGGCCAGCAGATTAAGCCATGCCCAGATCACGTTAACTGCCGGGGATGATAAAACGCTAAAAGGTGTCATATGCTTGATGCCGCAAATCCCCTGCACCAGATGGGGAATTGCATTAAATAGAAACATTGCCGCTAAAAAGGCGAAAATAAGTTGTACCATAATAACCTCCCTGGTTTATGTTTTAACTTGCAGAAAAATATATTCCTGTTTTTTAATTTTTTCCATGATCTGTTTAAACCCGAACTTTTTTAAAACGATTCTTTTTTTATTAAGCAAAACCTGGCTGCAATCTTTTTTAATGGAAAGGCAGCGCTTCTGGAACATTTCCTGAAGATTGGCTGTTTTTACAAATACGCCTCGATCCAATAGTTGGGGACCAAGTTCCCGGGTGATCAAATTAAATAATTTGATGGTTATCCGGTTTTTCATTATAGGGCTGTCTTGCGGTTCCCGGCAATTCCCGGAAAGGTTGATTTGACTTCGCAGGACGGCATATCTGCCTTTTTTTCGCATGATTGCCCCAGCCAGACCCGGCATGGCTGCTGATAATGCCAGAGTGTCATTCGGCTGGACTATTATATTACCTGGATCATCCACTGCTTTTCCATTAAGCATAATAGTTTGCAGGCGGTCTTCAAGTATTCGGGGAGCGATCGCTAACTGATCACAGAGCAATTCCTGAAGGGTACCCCCTGTTTGAAGATTCAATTCAACGCCATGGACAAATAGAGGAAAAAAAACAGCACTATTATTATGATAAACAAGCAGTTGAAGCGACATCTTTTTTCTTTAATTCCGAGCTATTGCAACCCATCTGGGCAGAATACATAAATGCTTGAAATATAAAATTATTTTCAAAGTCCGAGCTTACCTGCGCGAGCCATTATCAGACGCAAAAGCAAAATAAACGGAGAATTCTGAAAAAATTCTCCGCTTTTGCCAAAAGTTAAAATTTAATTACCAGTTAAAGACCTGATCAAGTTCCTCATCAGACACCTTAAAAACAACATCATGGGGAGCTAAGGGCTCATCGCTGAAAAATTCAGGAAGACGGTCGTCCTTAGCAGTAAATCCAGCCCGAATATTGAAATCTATCTCTTTTTCCAGAACTGATTTACCAAGAGCGGTTAAATCATCGGCAGTAAATTTTTGTCCACTAAAGCTTCCAATCAAATCAACCAGGGCCTGAAAAGTTTCAGGTTGATCCAGAATAGCAAAGGCAATAAAAAGGCACATGCCTGTTGAATCAATCGCTGCCGTGGCAATTTGAAGATTGCGGGACAGCTCAACCTGACCCTCTGGTTTTAGTGGATCTACATTACCGCCAACTCCTAAAATATTGGCGGTTACAGCATAGCCGGCAGTATGATCAGCACCCATGGGACTTGTGGCATAGGTTACGGCAATGCCCTGAACAGCCCTTGGGTCATAAGCCGGCATGGACTGTTTTTTAACGACCGGCACTCTCTCAACTCCAAATACCTGACCGGTTACAGCCGCTCCATTGCCGAGAATACGTCCAAGAGGGGTACCCTTGCCAACCTCTTTAACCAGATTAATGGCGGCTTTGGAGTCTCCGAATTCGGCCAGCCCTGCCTCCATGGCAACTCCAATGGTTGCACCCATTTCAATAGTATCCAGACCAAAATCATCATCCATGCGATCCAGCATTGCGATAGTATCCAGATCGTCAATACCGCAATTAGCCCCATGAGCCCAAACAGTTTCATACTCTGGTTGTTTTGTTAAAAAATTACCCTCTTTATCAGTAAATGTTCCTGAGCAGCGAATAATGCAGCCCTTATGACAGCCATGGGTTGCAGAGCCCTCGCCGCCTCTGCTGTTCTCAAGTTCAGCCAGAGCTTCACCGCTAATTTTAGCTGCACCTTCAAAACGGCCCGTTGAAAAATTATTAGTAGGAAAAGCGCCGGCTTCGTTGATGACTCCGGTTAAAACATTGGTGCCGAAAGTTGGAAGGCCTTCTCCTGTGACAGAATGTTTTTTCAAACCCTCTGAAAATAATTTGTTGGCGATTCTAAATTTTTCCAGATCAGCAGGAGCCCGCATTTTCAAGCCGGCATCGTCCATGATAATTATTTTAACTCCTTTGGCGCCCATGACCGCACCAACCCCGCCTCGCCCTGCATGCCGGGTGGGCCGTTGTTCCATATCCGTAAAAGCCACGGTTGCAGCGGACATTTTCATTTCACCGGCAGGTCCGATGGAAATACAAGCCACTTTAGCCCCATATTCTTTATTAATTATAGAAACAAGGTCATAATTCCCAAGCATTTTTAATTCATTGGCAGGTGTTATGGTAACGCCGTTCTGATTGATAATAATTTTATATAAAGTATCATCAAGGGGTTTCCCTTCCAGAATAATAGCGGCATAGCCCAGGCGGGCTAAAACCTGTGCCCCCTGTCCACCTGAATTAGCCTCTTTAATGCCACCGGTCAGCGGGCTTTTGCACCCCACTGAAATTCTGCCTGACATTACTGCCGCCGATCCACTTAACATTCCAGGGGCTATCACAAGCTTATTATTCTTGCCAAGGGGGTGGCACAGAGGTGGCACCTCACCTGCCACGATTGTTGATGTCATGGCTCTGCCGCCCAGTCCAGCATAATCACCTAAAGTATCAATCGCAACTTCAGGGCCTTTGAGTCCTCCCATATTTATCCGCAAAATCTTGTCCATCTGCTTTTCCTCCTTTTCTTATTCTTGTTAAAGGATTATAAACATTGTTTTGCCTGTAAAGTGAAAAAAATTTAGTTTGAGATATCAAAAACATTATAACTGGAATCTTTTAATAAGATCTCACTGCAATGTCAAGCAAAACAAATTGATTTTATAAAGCCGCTTGCTTTTAAAAGTGGTTATATTATTTACCTGAAGCAGGCGCACAGATTTAGGGTTCGCCGTAGTTTTGCTTTTAATTCTGATTTGATTTTCTAGGCAGGTTTATTATAAAAGTACTTCCTTTGCCGGGTGTGCTGTTAACCGAAATATGGCCGTCATGAGCTTTTATAATATGTTTAACAATGGCAAGGCCGAGGCCTGTACCGCCCTGTTCGCGGCTTCTGGCCTTATCAACCCTGTAAAACCTTTCAAACAGGCGGGGCAGATGCTTTTTTGAAATTCCCAATCCATTATCTTTTATCATAAAGGAAATATTTGAATCAATTTTTGAAATATTGATTTGAATAACGCCTTTTTCGCTGCTGTATTTGATTGCATTATCAATCAAATTAACCAGGGCCTGCTCAAAAAGTACAGGTTCTATCAAGGCTTCCAGGGAATCATCACATTTGAGTTGAATTTCAATCTGTTTTGCCTGTGCCTTTGACCTGCAAATTTTAATTGCAGATGCAGCTACGCTTTTTAGATGGATTTTTCTCAGATGTATTTGATTTTCCTCATTTTCTTTCTCAATTCTGGAAAGTTGGAGAAGATCATTAATAATAGCTTCAAGGCGGTTAACATGCTTTTCAATAATTGATAAAAACCGGACTGCTTCATCAGGATTATCCTTAGCCCCGCTTTGCAATGTTTCAACAAAGCCTTTGATAGCTGTTAAAGGAGTTCTTATCTCATGGGAAACATTTGCTACAAAATCCTGTCTCATTCTTTCAAGACGCCTTAACTGAGTGACATCGTTTAATACCAGAAGTGTGCCGATCCGTTTTTTCTTCGTGTTGCGCAGCGGAGAAGCATTAATATTAAAAATTCGTTCCCCAATATGATGCAAACAGATATCTTCCTTTATCAAGGTGTTGCTTTTCCTGGCTTTTTCCACGAATTGTTGAAGATCGCTGCTTCTGATTATCTCTTGAAGATTCTGTTTATTTACGGAAGTGGGCAAATTTTCAAGCATATTTGTCGCAGTCTGGTTAAAACTCAAAATATGCTCATCCATATCCAGAGCAATAACCCCTTCCGCCATGCTTGACAAAATTGCCTCAATTTCGTTGCGCTGATTTACTTCTGCTTCAACCCTGCTTTCAAGCCTTTTGGCCATCAAGTTCATGGCTTCGGCCAGATCCGCAATTTCAGTAGTTTGCGGAGAAGATAAACGATATGAAAGATCACCTTTGGCAAAATGCTCAGCGCCTCTTCGCATCTCCTCAATTGGCCGGCTAATACGGCGTGAAACATAAAAACAGACAAGGGATGCAAAAAGGGCGATAAAAAAACCTCCAAAGGCTATGCGGCTCTGAATCGAACCAAGTTCTTCATCGACTTCCATTAAAGAAATGGAAATTCGTAAAACCGCTTCCACTCTTTCGGGAGATATAAAAGGAAGCGCCACATACATCATTCTTTTATCAAGAGTTCTGCTGTATCTAAGAGAACTTCCGACTTGTCCAAATACTGCTGTTTTTACTTCGGGCCGATCAGCATGATTATCCATATCAGCCGGATTTATATTTGAGTCGCCGATCACTTTGCCATTTGGAAGTAAAACCGTAATCCGGATATTAGCGCTTTTGCCGATCTCTTTGCACAAAAAGTCAATTTCTTTAGCATTTAACGGCGAAAGCTGCGGCTCTATGCGGCCCATGATTATTTGGCCCTGACTTTTCAATCCTGCTATTGTGTTGCTTAAAAAATATTCACTTAAAAAATTTGCCGAGTACCAGCTCACAGCACCAATTGCAATCAGGGTAATCAAAAGATAAGTGGGATAAAGCTGCCATATTAAGCGAATATTTTTTTTCACGCTCTCTCCTTAAATCTGTAGCCGACCCCTCTTACGGTTTCTACATAACGCCCGTGAGTACCGAGTTTTTTTCTAAGTCCGGCTATTTGAACATCAACGCTACGATCCGTGACAGGATAATCATCACCCCGAATCGAATCTACAATCTGAGTGCGTGTGTAGACCCAGCCAGGCCTCCTTGCAAGCAGGAAAAGAGTTTGAAACTCAGTAAATGTCAATTCTACAGGATTGCCGTTAACTTTTACACTCCGCCTTCCAGGGTGAATTTCAAAATCGTGGATCTGAATCACAGCCTGAAAATCAACTGATTCTTCCAGTTGTCTTCTGAGAACAGCACGTATGCGGGCCAAAAGAATTTGCGGAGAGAAAGGTTTGGTGATATAATCGTCAGCTCCAAGTTCGAGTCCTGCAACAATGTCGGACTCTTCTCCTTTAGCTGTCAATAATATTGTGGGAATATTTATTGTTTTCAAATCTTTCTTTAGTCTTTTTAAGACTTCCAGTCCGTCAATTCCAGGAAGCATTAAATCAAGTATAATCAGATTCGGCATTTCAGAGCGTGAAAGTCTTAAAGCCTCTTCACCTGACAGAGCATTTATAATTTTATATCCTTCTCTTGCCAGATTATAACCGACCAGCTCCAGGATATCTTCTTCATCATCAACAATGAGTATTTTTTCTTCAGCCATTTTATTTCTTTCCGTGACCCTAACAAAATTTAACTTTTAACATGCCTTATGATTTCTCCTTCAATCATATAAATAACATCTTCTGCAATATTTGTTGCATGATCCGCCAGTCGCTCAAGATGACGTGAGACAAGAAGCAGGTTAATAAGATAGCCAACATTATCAGGATGTTTGGGCATAGCTCTTTTAATCAGACGATACGCTTCTTTTTGTATTTCATCTACCTGGTCATCCAGCTTCAAAACCTTAAAGGCAAGATTAAGATCAAGATTCACAAGAGCGTCAAGACTCATTTTCAACATAGACTCAGCTTTTTGAGCCATTTCAGAGTAATCAAAAATAAAACCAGGCCCTTCCTTTTTTGCAATTGTCTGCATCCTTTGGGCTATATTTACGGCCTGGTCCCCTATTCTTTCCAGATCATTATTCATCTTTACGACTGTAACCAGAAATCGGAGATCTACCGCAACCGGCTGATATAAGGCCATTGCCTTAAGGCATTCTTCCTCTATTTCAACTTCCATTTCATCTATTTCATAATCAGAGCTGATAATCTTTTCCGCAATTTCTCCATCAAATTCTTCAACGGCGAGAATAGCCATACGAACCCGCTCTTCAACCATGGCGCCTAAAGAAAGAAGCATTTTCTTTATTTTTTCCAGCTCTTTTTGTAAATGAGTTGTCATTTTTTTTATACCTGTTAACCAAAGCGTCCTGTAATATAATCTTCAGTCTGTTTAAGTTTTGGTTTTGTGAAAAGGGTATTTGTATCTCCAACCTCAATTAATTTTCCAATATAAAAAAAGGCTGTTTTATCTGAAACCCTGGCTGCCTGCTGCATATTATGAGTAACAATGATAATTGTATAAATTTCTTTTAAACTATGAATCAATTCCTCAATTTTCTGGGTAGCAATGGGATCAAGAGCCGAGGCCGGCTCGTCCATCAAAACAACTTCAGGCTTTACAGCCAGAGCCCGTGCAATACACAACCTTTGCTGCTGGCCGCCGGAAAGACCCAGGGCTGATGCAGATAATCGGTCTTTGACTTCCTCCCATAAAGCCGCCTGTTTGAGAGACTCTTCAACACGCTGAGCAATATGAGCCTTGTTTCTTAGACCATTTACTACAAGTCCGTAGGCAACATTATCAAATATTGATTTGGGAAAGGGGTTTGGCTTTTGAAATACCATTCCCACCCTCCGCCTGAGCATAACCACATCCTGAATCGAACTGTAAATATCCTGGCCGTCAAGCATGATTTTACCCTCTACCCGTGTTAAAGGAATTAAATCATTCATTCTGTTCAAACAACGCAAAAAAGTACTTTTACCGCATCCGGAGGGGCCTATCAAGGCAGTAACCTGATGTTCACAAACATCAAGGCAAATATCATGCAATGCTTGAAAATCACCATAAAAAAAATTAAGATTTTTTGAAATCACTTTTGAAGGAAGACCCATTATTTTTCCTTATTATATATAACACCCTGATATAACACAAAAGATGGGCGGAAACTAAATCGAATAATTCATTAATGCCCTTAATTCATACGGCTTCGCAACCTGGAGCGATATATAATTGCAATTAAATTCATCCCCAGAACAAGTCCGATCAGCACAAGCGCGGTGCCGTATTGAAGATGTCTGGTTGCTTCTATTTCAGTGCCGGCAGTAGCCAGAACATAAATATGATATGGCAGGGCCATTACTTCGTCGAAAATTGAGGCGGGCGTGCATGGAGTAAAAAATACAGCTCCGGTAAACATTATCGGGGCTGTTTCTCCGGCAGCCCGGCTGAGAGCTAAAATAGCACCAGTTAAAATACCCGGCAGCGCGCACGGCAGCACAACTTTTCGGATGGTTTGCCATCTGGTAGCGCCCAGGCCAAGAGATGCTTCCCTGTATGTGTCTGGAACCGCTTTCAAAGCTTCTTCCGTTGCACCGATAACAACTGGCAGAGACATTACCCCAAGGGTAAGCGCTCCTGCAAGAAGACTTACTCCCATTTTTAAGGTAACTACAAAAAAAGCCATCCCAAAAAGTCCAAAGACAACAGACGGCACACCTGCCAGGTTGTTGATCCCCAGTCGGATTAACCTTAAAATGCGCCCTGGGCGGGCATATTCATTCAGATAAACAGCAGATATAATACCAATCGGCATGGTAATTAAAATAGCCCCCATACTAAGATAAAATGTTCCAATAATACAGGGAAAAATTCCTCCCTTTGTCATTGAATCAGTGGGCGCCTGAGTTAAAAATGTCCAGGTTATGGCTCTCCAGCCCCTTGTTACCATAAAATAAATAATTATAAACAGGGCAATGCCATTAATAACTGTCGCCACACGAAAAAGAGAAAAAGCAAAAAACTGGTTCAGTTTTCTGCGTTGCAGCCCAAAAACATTTCCATCTGCGTTCAAATCAGTTTTAATATCAAACTTTTTTGAACTTGTCTTCTTTTTTAAGCTTTTATTTAATGTGCTGTCTGCCATATATTTATTTCCTGTTTCTGAATATCTTCAGCACCTATAATGATGCTTCTCCGATCTGCTTATATTTATATGCAATATGATCTGCCACAACATTAAAGAAAAAAGTAAATATAAAAAGCACAACTCCTATTGCAAACAGAGCATGGTAATGCTCACCCCCCACTGGAGCTTCCGCTATTTCAGAAGCAATACTGGCCGGCATGGGGCGTACTGGATCGAAAATCGACTCCGGCAGCGCGGCTGCGCCCCCTGCTACCATAAGAACTACCATAGTCTCTCCAATAGCCCTTGACATACCCAGAATAACCGCGGTGCTGATGCCTGATATGGATGCAGGCAAAATTACCCTTAAAATAGTTTCCAGGTGGGTGGCCCCAAGAGCCATGGATGCCTCCTTCAAGGCAACCGGAACAGAATGCAAAGCATCTTCTGATATGCTGCAGATTGTAGGAATCGACATAAATGCCAGCATCAGGGCAGCGTTAAACAGGTTAAGACCAGTGGGAATTTTAAAAACCTCCTGAAGAAAGGGAGCAACCACAACCATGCCAAAAAAACCGATAACTACTGAAGGAAGTGCGGCCAGAAGTTCAACAACCGGTTTTGCGATCTCGGAAACTTTTTTAGTTGCGATTTCAGCCAGATAAATCGCCGTCATTACACCAAGAGGTATGGATAATACCGCTGAAAACCCGGTTACTAATACGGAAGCCGCAATCAGCGTAAATATTCCAAAATCAGACGGCTCAGATGTGGGATACCAGTAATGCCCAAAAATGAACTCGTTTATGGAAACAGTTTTAAAAATTGGAAAGCCTTCATTGAAAATAAAAATCATAATCAAAAAAAGGATGGTAATGGAAGCCATAGCAATAAACATAAACAGCTTTTGAACCAGTTTTTCCGTTATTTCTCTTTTTATCGGCATTTATCTGACCTTATCCCCCACTTATGTTAAAAAGAAAATTTTTAACATAAGTGGCAGGAAATAGTTTGAAACGTCAAAGCAAGAATAAAGAACTGCTCTGGGCATCCTTCATTAATGTCCAAAGATAGTTTACACTTTTGACGGTTCTCGCTTTCTCGTTCCCACGCTCCAGCGTGGGAATGCATACCACAGAGGGTTCCACGCTGGAGCATGGGAACCAGGCAAGAAGCAACATCTAAAAAGTGTAAACCAAAAATTTGAAGGATGCCCTTGCTCTGCTAGTATAATCTTACATACCCTGCTTCCTTTACATACTTCTGCCCTTTTTCAGGATTGAGCATAAAATTGATAAAGTTTAATGTATCGCCTTTGGGCCAGCCTTTGGTAAACATGAAAAGCGGCCTTGATATTGGGAATGTGCCATTTAAAGTTGTGGCCTCGTTGCCTTCTACACCATTAACCCGCAACGCTTTTATATTATCATTTAAATATCCTATGCCGATATATCCAATGGCATGCTTATTATTGGAAACAGCCTGGGCAATTGAACCATTTGAAGCCATAACCTGGGCTCTTGGGGTTACCCGTTCCTTTTTCATAACTTTTTTTGACCAGGTTTCATAGGTCCCGGATGAAGTATCCCTTGAAATAATAACTATTTTAAGATTCAGCCCCCCAATCTCTTTAAAATTTCTAATCTTACCATTATATATGTCTTTTAACTGGTCAAGCGTTAAATTATTTATTTTATTACTGAGATGTACCACTGGAATTATGGAATCATAGGCCACTGCAAAAGGAACCGGATAAACACCTTTTTCGTGGGCCAGTTTTACCTCTTTCCCTTTTATAAATCGCGAAGCATTGGCAATATCGGTTGTTCCGTCGATAATAGCCTTAATTCCATTGCCTGAACCACCGCCTGAAAGGGATATTTTTACATCTGGGTGCTCGCTCATATAAGCCTCCACAGCCTTTTGAGCAATTGGCAGCACTGTTGTTGATCCTTTAATTACCAGGTTAGCGCCAAACGCAACATTTGTTATAAAAAGACCTGCCCCAATTAAAAAAATAATAATAGCTTTTTTCATCTTATTTCTCCTTTGTTAATTTTTTTGCCATAATAATTGGCAATTATTAGATTTGTGTTAAAAAAATGTGAAAATTATATTAGCTTATTGTTTTTTTGCAAAAAAACTTAATTCGTTATTAATTTGTTATAAAGAAGCTAATACGAAAATATTAGGAGAATATTAGGAAAAGGTTAAAATTTTGTTTATATAGATTTTTTCTCCTGTAAAAGGCAGGATATGAAAATGAAAACCGTGTAATGCTCACATAATTTTGGAATCCTTCAAATTTAGTTTACACTTTTTAGATATTGTCTCTTGCCTGGTTCCCATGCTCCAGCCTGGGAACCCTATGTGGTATGCATTCCCACGCTGGAGCGTGGGAACGAGAAAGCGAGAACCGTCAAAAGTGTAAATTATCGTTGGACATTAATGAAGGATGCCTGATTCTCACAGAATTTTCTTGTTTTTTTAAGAGGGTTCAACGTATAAGGTACAAATTTTAGAGTGATTATATCTTAAATTAAAAATAAATAAGCAAATGCAATTAAAGGAGGCAGATAATGCTTAAATATTTGTTTTTAGCTATAATTTTACTATTTGTTTTTGCAGGCTGTACTCAGGAAAGTCAAAACAAAATCGGCAGATCAATTCAAAACTGGACAGGCACTAACGGAATTCTGGATATTTATTCAGGTGGAAAATTGGTAAAAAGGTTTATTAAAATAGATAAACTTTCAACTGCCTATGGCACTTCCGATAATAAACCAAGACCTTATCGATTCGGTTATGGTTTTCTTGACGAAAATTTTAATGCACAGAAAGATCCTGGTGAAAAAAAAGTATATTTTGAATTCAGTGATTATTCCACAAATTATATTTTTTATGAAAATCCGCGCTAAAAATTATGAAAACGGTCATAAAGGCGGCTTCCTGTAGATATATAATTTCAAGGGCTTAATCAAAAAAGACAATTTAAAACAAACTCTTTCTGTAGGTATTTTAGACCAGAATTTTTTAGAATAAAATAAAAATAGAATAAAAGGGGATACAAAATCATCCATAACATAAATCCAATAGGAATTATACATTCACCCCATTATAATATCGAAGATATGCCCATTCAACCTAAGGGCGCATCAGGTATTAAAGGGTATATCCTGATAAATGAAAAATTCATTGAAGGACTGCAAGATCTTGAAGGTTTTAGTCATATCTATCTTTTATATAGCTTTCATAAGACTACCCGAACTGAACTGCTTGTAACACCCTTTATGGATAATCAAATAAGGGGAGTATTTTCTACACGCTCTCCACTACGACCAAATCATATTGGTATATCTGTTGTTCAACTGGAAAAAATTGAAGGAAACAAAATTATTATAGAGGACATTGATATTCTCGATGGAACACCATTACTGGATATCAAGCCATATATAGAAAAGTTTGATGCTGTGAAAGAAAGTGCTTCCGGGTGGCTCAAAGCCAGTGATAAAACTATTAGAAAAAGACGTTCTGATAATAGATTTAAATAATATTTAAGTTTTTCAGCGTTAATAAACCAAATGCCAAATAATTTAGACACACCTGAAAATCGATTCCAGATAAAAAAGGCAATTCAACTTAAAATGCTCGCAGATTTGGAAACAGCGATTGCGGTTTATTCTTATATCGATGATATTAATCTACAGGTTGCCTTTAAAAAAACTGAAAAATTAAAAATAATTAAATACCAGATTCAAGAAAAAGCCCAAAAATTTGGATATTCAAAGGCCTGCCGTGAATCAATTCCAGATTGCAAGGGTCAATGCTGCACCTGGCACTTTCCTGAAAATCTATGTTTTATTGATTTCTTTCTAATAGCTTGCGGTTTATCTAAAACCAAACTCCTTGAATTAAACGCCCATCTTTTAAATTTTCAGAATAACACATATCAATGTCCTGTTTTAAAAAAAAATGGTTGCTTTTTAGACTTTGATGCCAGACCCCTTTTCTGCACAAATGCCTATCCTTGCTTTATACAAGATCAATACTGGCAATTTTTAGCAGTAAAAAAAAAAGAGAGCCAGTCAATATATTATTTTTTGAATAAATTTTTACAGCCCTTTATAAATCAAACAAAAAAACATTTAAACCAAAGAAAATGAAACCAAAGAAAAACCCGATAATAGATTTTGACCTGCGCCAGCTTGAAATTTTTTGCAAAGTTCTTGAGTTGCAAAGTTTTTCAAAAGCAGCTAAGGCGGTTTTTCTGGCACAGGCTTCAGTAAGTGAAAGAGTAGCAACCCTTGAAAAGCTGGTAGGCACAAAACTTCTGGACCGTCTGGGGCGTCAGATATTGCCGACTGCGGCCGGAAAACTTCTTTATAAACATGCCTGCTTGCTGCTGGAAATGAAAAAAACCGCCTGTGATGAGCTGCAGGATTTTCTTGGGACCCGCAAAGGCGAAATTCATATCAGCGGCAGCACCATTCCTGGAGAATATATTTTCCCTGAACTCTTAAAAAAATTTCATAAAAAATATCCTCAGGTAACTGTTAGTTTAACTATTTCCAGCACCCTTGAAATTGCCGAGCGGGTTATAAACGGCGATTTTGAGCTGGGCGTTATTGGCTCCAAAAATAATAATGTCAACCTAATCTGCCATGAATTGTGGATAGATGAACTGGTGCTGGCTGTTCCGGCAAAACATAAATGGACAAGAAAAAAACAGATTTCCATAGGCGACTTAGCCAAAGAACCATTTATCTTGAGAGGACCCGGCTCAGGGACCCTTAAAATCATTAATCAATATTTGGAAAAAACATCTATCAAAGATGCCACGGCGCTTAATGTGGTGGCCTGCCTGGACTCCTCGACCGCGGTTAAGGAGGGCATAATTGCCGGCCTTGGCATATCAATTTTATCTTTAAAAGCCTTAAAAACCGAATTAAATGCTGGGATATTAAAGGTTATTGCAATAAAAAATCTTAAAATGCCACGAAAGTTTTATCTTATCAGGGATAAAAGAAGAAATATTTCGCCTTTGTGCAGGGCAATGCTTGATTTTTTGATTTCCACCGCAGATGCTACGATAAATACTATGTGATATTATTGAAAATATGGTATATATATTAAAATTTGCCGGCCTATGGAAATAATTAAACATTTTCAAGGCCATAATCGAATATAATTACAGGAGGTAATTAAATTATGCGTGTTTCAAATTTGTACAAAAACAGTAAAAAACCTGTGATCTCAATGGAGTTTTTCCCGCCAAGAGATGCAAAGGCATCAGATAATTTTGGCGCAATCATTGATAAGCTTTCTGAGCTTAAGCCGGATTATATGTCAGTAACATTTGGAGCAGGCGGCTCAAATAGAGATGGATCATACCAGACAGTTAAAAAAATAATAGATAAAAAACTGCCTATTGTTGCCTACATTGCTGGTTTAGGACTTGGGCATAATGAAATTACGGAAATTCTGGACAGATATAAAGAAATAGGCGTTGAAACAATTTTTGTTATTCGAGGGGATAAACCCAGAGATGATAATTATACACCTCATCCTGAGAGTTTCTCCTATGCCTCTGAAATGATAGCTTTTATTAAAAAGCGTTATGATTTCAGCCTTGGGTGCGCAGGATATCCTGAAGGGCATATTGAGGCAGAAAGTCTTGAAAAAGATATTGAATTTTTAAAACTCAAGGAAAAAAACGGTGCTGAATATGTTATAGCCCAGTATTGCTATGATAATAATTATTTTTTCAAATATGTTGAAAAATGCAGGGCAGCTGGAATCAGTATTCCTATTATTCCGGGAATTATGCCTGTGTACACTGTTAAAATGACCAAAATGCTCTCTAAGGTTTGCGGAACCACTATCACGGATGAACTGCAAAATAAACTTGATAAACTGGCTGATGCTGACAAAAATGAGGTGTTAAATCTTGGTATAGATTTTGCTGTTGAGCAATGCCGGGGATTGCTGAAAAATGGAGTTGACGGACTTCATTTTTATACAATGAACCGCAGTAAATCAACATCCGAGATCATAAACCGCCTGCGCCGGGAAAATCTGCTGTAAATTTCATAATGGATGAATTCCCATTTATTAAAATCATCCCATGTCATTCCCGCAAACCCGGAACATTTTTTCTGCTTTCGCGGGAATGACGATTTTTGATGTCTGCTATAACTCTTATCGGATTTTCTGATTAAACTCCTGTGCTTATATCGATTTTTCCAGTTTGACAAAGCATATCATCATTTCTATCTTTTTCATATTAGTCATTTTAAAATTTGCTGGCACAGTTTTTAAAATGCCAATTCAGAATTAAATTTAATAGGCACATACAGTTATGACAGCCAGGGCAATTTTTTGTAAATACGCCATTTAGCCAGAAATTAAATGTCTGTCATTTTTTTAATAGACGAAAAACAAGTGGGCGAAACAACCAATATGCTGGATATTGTCACGGCCATGCAACTGGCGGACAAAATAATAAATATTTAAGGAAAAAAAATCATGGCAGATAAAACAGATATTCGCCTCACCCAAACTGTAGCAGGTTCAGGCTGAGCTTCCAAACTTGCTCCAGGGGACCTGGAAAAAGCGCTTTGCGGGATCAAATTTCCCACTGATCCTAATTTAATTATTGGACTGGAAAAAGCTGACGATGCCGGAGTTTATAAGATAACTGAGGATATTGCCCTTATTCAGACTGTTGATTTTTTTACCCCGATCGTCGATGATCCATACCAGTTTGGCCAGATTGCGGCAGCCAATGCTTTAAGCGATGTCTATGCAATGGGTGGTATCCCTAAAACTGCCATGAATATCGTTGCCTTTCCACTTAATAAAATGGATATTAAAGTATTGCGCCAGATCATCAAGGGTGGTCTTGATAAGCTTTGTGAAGCTGATGTTGTTCTGGTTGGCGGGCATAGCATAGAGGATAATGAGCTTAAATACGGTCTGTCTGTAACCGGTTTGATACACCCGAATCAAATTCTAACCAAAAAAAATATAAGACCTGGTGATCAGCTGGTCTTAACCAAGCCTTTAGGCACTGGAATTATCAATACAGCCATTAAGGCAGGCCTGGCTTCCTCGCAGCTTATTGAAACTGTCACAGATCTTATGACAATGCTTAATAAAAATGCAGCTCAAATAATGCGAAAATTTCCAGTTAATGCCTGCACTGATATCACCGGTTTCGGTTTGATCGGCCATTTAGCGGAGATGGTGACTGGCTCAGGCTATGGCATAAAACTTTGGTCAGAGAAAATACCTGTTATTGAAGAGGCCTTAGAATACGCAAAAATGGGTTTAATACCAGCCGGAGCTTATAAAAATCGCGATTTTCGCAAATCAATGGTAGAAATTTCGCCTAAAGTGAATACTGCTCTGGCAGACACTCTTTTTGACCCCCAAACATCCGGTGGTTTGCTGATTTGTGTTGCAAAAGAAAGCGCTAAAGCCTTAATAGAGAATCTAAAGGAACAAGGAATTAAGGATGCAGCCATTATCGGCGAAGTTCTTACTCAGCCAAGTGAAAAAATTATTATTTCTTAGGGTACCGATCTTGCGGCAACCAACACAGGGGAAACGATAAATTTCGCCATGAATCGTGGCGCCGCAAGGACAATAATTATTTTTGTCTTCTTATTTCGTCGGAAGAAACACTTGTGGGAACACCCTCATATGGTGTTCTCCTTGTATTTCTTTTAACCTGAACATCCCTTAATGTTTTTAAAACATCAATGCTGCTCTTTAATCCTCTGATATACCGGGCCATACTTATAGACGCTCCGGCTATTTGAGCCAGGGCCTGAACAAAATTCACATCTTCAAGTGTAAATTCCCAGGGCTCTGCAGTATAGACCCGCATGGCCCCAATCAAATTGCCACCGAACACAATCGGCACTGACAACAAAGACGAGATCCCCTCTTTTTGGGCCTCCTCCGGATACTGAATTCTAGGATCATCCATAACATCATAGATTGCCACAGGCCCCTCTTCAAGCGATTGAGCAATGGAGCGCAACGCACTCACAGGACCCTTGCTTTTGTACTCATCACTCAAACCGAACGCAGTGGCCAGTTCCAATTCATTGGTTTTACGATTGAAGAGAAATAGAGAACATCCTTTGACGTTCAGAGCCGTCTTGATGCTTTCCACCGTCAACAACGCAATTTCTTCAGGATCCTTGGAATGTGAGATCGCCTTTGTCACGTTAAGCAATGTTTCATAATTGATGAGCTGTTTTTTCATGGCCTCTCTCCTTTCATGATTGGGTATGATTATTTATCAAGATGCTGCATAGCCGGTAAAACCGGTATGCGCATTCATTGATCCGTGTGCTATGGCAAAAAAATAATCCCCGCCAAAACACGCTTAAACCCGTGATCATCTAAACGAAACGCATCAGAATGTTGAGCATTAAACCTCTGCCTCTTATAAAATATCGTATACCGCAAAAAGACAAAGGGATAAATCAGTCAAAAATTGAGAAAAATCAGCACTCCAAATATTTTTGAAAGCCAAGGCATCAATTGTATTGGGTAGAGACAGTTATTTAGGGAACTTCCAAGAAATAATCTACGCATCCTGCTTGCCCTTTTGCCCGTTTTCTTTGTTGTGATAACAGGCACATAGTTCGACTATGCACCTGTTATCACGCCTTGAAAACGAACAAAAGTTCTGCGCAATATACGTAGATTATTTCTTTCCAGTTCCCTTAAAAATTAGTTTGAGAGAAAAAAATAAAGTGATTGAGAAACAGCTTTTATTCGAAGATCTTGTTACACACGATCAATGGCCGGTTGCATTGCAGCTTGAATTTTCGCTCCACAACACCAGCAATGGCAAGATAGAGTCAAGCCGGTATGCTTTGGGTAATCTGTTTATTCCATGGAGAAACTACAACCAATTGCAATGAGAATATCATAATTATTTTTTAGTATAATTTGAGTAAAATAGAATGTCAAATAAAATTATTATTCCCCAGCAATTCTCATTTTGGGAGATTGTGGCACATCATAAAAAAATTTTAATCAAAAATTTCTGCATATTTATACTCAATGGCTTGAATTTCACGGTCAGTCAGTTTTTCAAATTCTTTTTCTCGTGCACGTTTTGAAAGCTTTCCACCATTTTGGGCAAGAAAACGTATAAGTAAATCAACAAGCTTATCAGGCATATCAATATAGTTTTTAATAAATTCGTTGAGGAGGTCATACTTTTTCAAGTATTCAACCTCGTCAGGAAGCGTTTTATTTACTGTTTCCTCAACACATTCAAAGAAAAACTCAGCCTGTTTTGTTGCATCAAAATAGCGATATAGATCGATTGTCTCGTTTAGAACCTCAACATTATTTTTTTCTGTAGGTCGCCATTCGATCAAATTAAGGCGCGGCTTTGAATAATGCTCCAATATTTTTCTATATTCTTCTATCCTCTCCAGAATGACTGCTGATACAGGAAAAATTAATCCTTTTGGAACAAAATCTTTTTCTGCAAGGACGTGATGAAATAGATAGCGGTGAATCCGACCATTACCATCTTCAAATGGATGAATAAACACAAAACCAAAGGCAAGGATAGTTGCCAGCAAAACAGCATCAAAATCATTCTCACGAAGCAGATCGTATGTCTCAATAAGCCCTGACAGTAGAACATCCAGATCTTCAGCGCGTGCGGAAATGTGGTCTGGTAAGGGCATGCCTGTGCTACGGTCATGCTCCCCAACAAAACCGCCTTCTCTTCGCAGTCCTGGTTCAATGAACCGGTTGTCAGCAATAACTATTTGTTGCAAATATTTCAGTTCTGAAATACTGAGTTTACGTTGTCCTGCTTCACCGATTGCCCGTCCCCATCGTTCTACACGATTATGTGCAGGCGTTTCGCCTTCAATTGTGTAAGAGGCTTTAGAGTCTTTAAGCAGAAGGAACGCTGCCGCCCGACTTAAAAGGTCGGGGTGCGTATGACCGATATGTTTTATACATGTTTCTGATAAATTCTTGGCAATATATTGCTCAAGCTTTTCTGTTTTTCGGATCAAAGGGCAAAAATTAGGCGTTCCTGGCAAATTGTTTCGAACACGATGGCGTTTTGACGGATACAATTTTCCTTCATATTGTAACTTATTATTGATAAGAGGAACAAAGTTTCCTGTTGTTGCATCTTCAATATCCAATTGTTCCTCACGTAACCACTCCCATAGGAACCACAATCGACGGCTATAGCTTCCCGTTGGTTCAGAACGAATAATTTCTTGCATTTCTTTGGCATCAATCGCTTGAAACAAAGCATTGAGAATTGCCAAATCAATACCCTCATACTTCAAAGCAAAGATTAAATGTCCATAAAGTGTATCCTCCGGCTTATGGCGCGGCGTAAAAATACGCCAGCGTCCCATATAATATTTTTTATGCTTTATACCTATGGTACAGAGATAATCAGGAACAGGCACTTTCAAATCATGTGCTGAAATTAGAGCTGAATATCCAGCTAAACGGCTCCCCTTCTCCAATGCTGAAAAACCATGAAAAACAGTTATATCCTGTGAATTTTGATTAAATATTTCCATTTTTATGAATTCCTGTTTTGTTTGTTTGATTCATAATGGCATGAAAAACGATTATTGTCCATGAAAAACGATTACAAAACAACATTCTCATGAATATTGATTGCAATAAGAGGCTTTTAACGCTATAAAATAATACAAAAACCACGTAAAGAATGGTTTTAAATTAGTTTCTCACATAGAAACGCAAGAACAAATATTTCAGATTTGATTGACTTTTTAACGCAGCTTGTTTGGTGGCGAGTTGGACAAGAGAACCCGTAAGAGAGTGATTAGAAGATACCCTCGTAGCGGGCGGGACTGAAACAACAGCTATTTCTAACAGCTCATCAGTTGGAGGTAAAATGATAAAGGAAAACGATATTATATTGATTTATAATGATGATCAACCATATGGGTTTGCATCTTTTACGGAAATTTGGCAGGAATCCTAAAAATTGCTTCGCAAATTAACCAACGGGATAAAATAAAATTATCCTTTGATTTTAATTAGTTAATTTTAACTTTATTGGGAGACTCTATGAAAAACATGACCCAAAAACCAAAAAGGCTCGAAAAAAAGTTGCCAATGACAATTTTATTTTCGAGCCGTCTATTCAAGTGGTAGCGGGGGCTGGATTCGAACCAACGACCTTCGGGTTATGAGCCCGACGAGCTACCAGACTGCTCCACCCCGCATCAGGTAAACATAATACCTACTATGTTTGAAATTTGATGTCAACAGGTTTTTGCAAAATTTTCCAGTGCCGCTATTTTTTCTTTAAATTTCTGTTTTTTGGCAACCGATATTGAATGATTATTAAACTTTATCAGAACTTGTTTGGTTCGGCTGGATTCTCCTTTAACGATACTAAGAGATGTTTTTGGCAGCTTCAGGCACCTTGCCAAAAATTTAAGGCACATTTTATTTGCTGCATTATCCACTGGTGGCGCTGTTAATTTTATTTTAAGGGCATCCTTATATAATCCCGTGATGCTGTTTTTTGAAGATCTGGGCAACACACGAATTTTTAAGATAAAACCCTCTGTTTTTTCCTGCAAAAAAAGCATATATTCATTAAAATGATTCATTTGTTTTTTATGATTATAAGTTGCCGGATATTTTATCTATGGTTATTTTACCTATATGGATTGTCAGATAATTAATTTCACACGGATAGAGCGAATAGATAATATTAATCGACCGATAACGCAGTGAAATTATTTATGTGACGGTCTATAGCTGAGCATGGATAAGTTCCAAAATGAATTCCGGAGGTCGCACAACTTTGCCGTTTGAATTGATAAAGGCATGCCTGGTGTATCCTTTGACATGAACAATTTCGTAATTTTCACTGAAAATATTATAGGTAAATCGCATTCCTCCTTTTATACTGGTATCCAGCGTGGTTTCAATTTGCAAAAGATCATCATAGCCGGCTGATGTTAAAAATTTACAGTGCACCTCAGAGACAGGCATAAAATAGCCGCGGGATTCAATAGTCTTATAGGGCATTCCCCAGGATCTGAACATTTCAGAACGACCTATTTCAAACCAGCGTAAATAGTTGGCGTGATAAACAATCCCCATTTTATCGGTGTCAGCATAAATTATACGGTAGCTAGTTGTATTGATAAGCATAATTATATTAATTTTAAAGAAAAAGAGGATTAAATCAGGTTTTTATTAATTCAGTCAAAAGCGGTTTTAATTTATCATAGCCACAGGTCACAGGAAAATTTGGGAATTCATTTTTAACCTTATCCGGAGGGTTAAAAAGAATGCCCTGCTCTGCCTCTTTGAGCATGCTCACATCGTTATATGAATCACCAATGGCAATCACATCAAAGTTTAATCCTTTAAGGGCCTGGACGGTTTTGCGTTTGCCGTCTTTTTGACGCAAATTATATCCTGTAATGGCTCCTTTTTGATCAACAATCAGATTATGGCAAAACAGGGCGGGTCTGCCCAGTTTTTTCATAAGAGGTGTGGCAAATTCAATAAAGGTATCGGAAACAACGATTACCTGCACAACTGAACGCAGCCAGTCAAGAAATTCTATGGCCCCGTTTAAAGGCTCAATCGTTTTAATCACATCTGTGATATCTTTCAGTTTCAGATTATTTTCCTTAAGTATGTTCAACCTTTTTTGCATCAGCACATCATAATCGGGAATATCCCGGGTGGTTAGCCGAAGTTCATCAATCCCTGTTTTTTCAGCGAATTTAATCCATATTTCCGGTAAATAGATACCCTCTAAGTCTGTACAAATAATTTTCATAATCTCTCTCTTATTTATCGCGAACTTATTATAAGGACACACAAAAATAAATTCGTAATTTCAAAATAATCATTTAATTAATGCTGTTTTTATCCTCAATTCTAATTAAAATTGGTGTTTCCTGAATAACTTCCAGGGCTGATATCTCTTTCAAGGCTGAAATCAC
>JASFBJ010000152.1 GCA_030149585.1 Desulfobacterales bacterium
CTACCACATACTTTTTGAGAAGTTACAAAAATATTTTACAACTCCTTAAAAGAGTTGACTATTCTATCATTTTTATCTTATCATCATAAAAATGAATTCAAGGTTGACAGACAGATAATAGTCACCATATGCCAAATCGTTTCTCGCGCAAAGTTAAATCCAATTTGCTCAAAAACCTTAAACCGAAACATTGATTCACATAACTTTCTGAATTATCAGAAATACATCATATATTAGGGAGATTATTATGAAAAAAATGGACTATATGAAAGTTGCCGACACTGCTATGACGCGCATTAAAAAAGGCGCATTTTTGACGGTTAAGGCTAAAGACAAGTTAAATATAATGACTATTGGTTGGGCTACTATTGGTTTTTGCTGGCGCAGGCCTATTTTTATGATAGCGGTTCGTGATTCTCGCCATACCTTTGGTCTTATTGAAAAGGCAGTGGATTTTTCCGTATCAATTCCAGGTACGGATATGCATGATGCCATTATGTTTTGCGGAACAAAATCCGGCAGTGAAATAGATAAGTTTAAAGCCTGTAACCTTAGCCTGATAAACAGCACCAGGATAACCACTCCAGTTGTCAACACCCCTGGTTTGCATTTTGAATGTAAAATTATTTTTAAAAGCCCGATGGATCCAAAATTTCTTTGCAAAGAGTATGAAAAATTATATCCTGAAAAAGATTACCACACGCTCTATTTTGGTGAGATTATGGCTTGCTATGAACTTGAATAACGATCTGTGATATGCTGAAAATTGAAAATTCAATGGCGCTTATTACAATAGGCTGTGGAGGAACAGGGACAGCTCTTGCCCGCGCTAAAGACCAGCGGCCAGCCGGAGGAGGCATGGGTTCTTCCGGCTGATTTGTCTTAATAAATCATATTTTTTATTGATTATAGGGAATACTAAAAGGGGGGGGTTGTTTTTTTAATTCCTCGCCTTTATGATTTCAAGCTGCGATAATAGCTGTCGATATTATAAATTGCACTCATTGGGTTATGTCCAAGTACTCGATCTTTTACCGCAAGAACAGTACATAATGCTTCTGAATATTTGATAAATAATGAATCGTGCCCTACGCATAAGCCCAATAAAATGTTAAAATCGGTTTTTTCATCGTTTAGAATCAGAGCCTGCATAACCGGGTTACACATGGTCTCAAAATTTCCAGGAGAAAGCTTTTGATCATCACGGATATTAATCGTTTCCTTAGAAACCCGTCCAACTTTACAGATGGCGGAAATAACAACAAAACCATGGCTGGACAACAATTTCTCAACCACCCTGGCTTCCTTTCTTAAACCAACACAGAACACAAGGCCAAGACGTTGATATTTCATTTTCCTGGAAAATTCAATGGTCTCCTCCATCCTTGTTTTCTGTGGCCTTAAATGTTCATAACCCAGTTCACGGCCTGCATAGCCATCTGACTCTTGAATAGATGCCTGTCTGGCAAATTCTAATATTTCCGGTTTTTCATATTCATCAAGACAATTTTTAATAAGATTCTGCTTATTTTTGGTAGGACAACCTGCAGGAGATTTACCATCTTTTTTTTTGCATAATCGATCACTCATTTTAAAAGAACATTTAGCGCAACCTGGTATATTATTTTCCATTTCCCAATACTCCTTTGATCTGTTTAATAAAAAAAACGCTGAATTAAATTAAATTTTACTGAAAAATTCTGCAAACTTAAAAAAGGGATAATCATTTTATTTTTTGTTTTTTCTCTGCCCTTATCCCCCACGCTTTCACTCTTTTGGGGACTTCATACACCAAAGGCGGCAGCAGCTTGTCATATAGACCGTCACATAAATAATTTTACTGCGTTATCGGTCGGAGATATACTATTAATACGTGCCGGTGGATGTAACTCAGTAGACGAACCAACAGACAAGCAAGGTGTGGATTTATTTATTTCCAGGGCCCTAAGTTCCTGCTTGTGGAAGTTATTTCGTCTCCGTTCCTAAATGATATTGCAATGATCCCACATATTCTACGCAAGAACTTTTTTAAGAAATTGGCCAGTATAGCTGGTTTTAACTGAAGCTATTTTTTCAGGCGAGCCTTTTGCTACTATTTTACCACCGCGGTTGCCACCTTCAGGCCCAAGATCAATAATCCAGTCACAGGTTTTGATAACATCCAGATTATGTTCAATAACAAGCACAGTGTTACCGCCCGCTACCAGACGTTGTAACACGTTTAAAAGCATCTTGATATCCTGAAAATGGAGACCTGTTGTTGGTTCATCCAGAATATACAGGGTTTGGCCGGTATCTTTTTTAGCCAGTTCCCTGGCCAGTTTAATGCGCTGGGCCTCACCTCCGGAAAGAGTAGTGGCTGACTGACCGAGTTTGATATACCCCAGACCGACATCCATAAGGGTATCTAAAATACTTTTAATTTTTGGATGATCAATGAAAAGCTCTCTGGCCAGACGCACGGACAGATTCAGGATATCAGCAATGGAGTGATTTTTATACTTTATTTCCAGAGTAGCATCATTAAATCGTTTGCCATGGCAATATTCACAGGGCACATATACATCAGCCAGAAAATGCATCTCTACTTTAAGATAACCGTCTCCATGACAGGCTTCGCAGCGACCGCCTTTAACGTTGAATGAGTAGCGCCCTTTATTATATCCCCTTATTTTTGATTCCGGCAATAAAGCATAAAAATTTCTTATATGATCAAAAACCTTTGTGTAGGTGGCTGGATTGCTGCGCGGAGTTCGGCCAATCGCCTTTTGATTGATGTTGATTATCTTATTCAGATTAGATAAACCATTAATCCGGGTGTGTTTGCCGACATCTATAATTGAATTATGTATTTTTCGGGCTAAGGCTGGATAGAGAATCTGGTTTACAAGAGTTGATTTGCCGGCTCCGGAGACTCCGGTAATTCCAACAAGAAGCCCCAAAGGTATTTTCACGTTAATCCCGGCCAGATTATTGGCAGCAGCGCCCATAATGGTGATCCACTTATTCCCGGCCTGTTTTGGAGTTTTTCGAGTTGGTGGAATCTCTATCAGTGCCCTGCCGGACAAATACTGGCCTGTCAAAGAAGCCTTGTTTTTCATTATTCCGGCTGGTGTCCCCTGAGCCACGATTTTGCCGCCTAAAAGACCGGCACCAGGCCCGAAATCCACAATCCAGTCTGCGGATTCAATGGTTTCCTGATCATGTTCCACCACAATCAGGGTGTTGCCGATATCTCGTAAATGTTTCAGAGTTTTCAAAAGCTTGAGATTATCTTTTTGATGAAGTCCAATAGAGGGTTCATCCAGAATATATAATACACCGGTCAGCTCGGAACCTACCTGGGAAGCCAGTCGGATACGCTGGGATTCACCACCTGATAAACTTGGCCCTTTACGATCCAGAGTCAGATAATTTAACCCCACATTGACCAGAAAGCCCAGCCGGTTTTGAATCTCTTTTAATAATTCTTCAGCAATTACCCTGTGGTTGCCGGTTAATTTTAAGTTTTTAAAGAAAGCATGGGAATCTGCGATTGTCATTCTGGTGATATCTATTATTGACCGGCCATTTATTTTAACATGTAAGACTTCAGGTTTAAGACGCCTGCCGCCACAACTTTGGCAGCTTTTTTCAGACATAAAGCCCGCATACCATTTTTTCTGACTTTCCGAACTGGTCTTTAAATAGCGGCGCATCATGGTATTTAAGATCCCCTCATGGACAGTAGTAAAATCTCCCTGAATCTTTTGCGAGTTCCAGGAGACGATCATCTCCTTGCCCTTTGATCCATTTAAAATCAAATCTTTCTCTTTTTTGGAAAGCTTTTGCCAGGGGGTGTCATAATCCAGATTCCACTGCTCTTCCATGGCTTTTAGCCGGCGAGCGCCCCAGGAATTATTGCGTGTTGATGGTTTATTGAAATAATTTTTCCAGGGAATAACCGCCCCCTGTCTAATACTAAGGGTTTGATCGGGAATGATTTTGTCAATATCCATGGAAAGCAAAGAACCTATTCCATTGCACGCTGGACACATCCCCAAAGGGGAGTTAAATGAAAATAAAGAAGGTGCCGGCTCTGGATAGGCAATCCCGCAACAAGACCTTGCCTCACTCATCAAAATGTCTTTTTTTTTATCCATGCTGTGCACAATCAAATTGCCGTGCCCTGCTTTTAAGCCGGTCTCTACAGCATCAGTCAGGCGTTTGCGAAACTCTTTACTTTTTTTAATCTGAAGACGGTCAACGACTATCTCGATAGTATGCTTTTTATGTCTGGCAAGATTATGAACATCTTCCAGATTATGCACTACACCGTCAACCCTGACTCTTGCATACCCATCCTTTAATATTTTATCAAGCAAATTCTTATGCTCTCCTTTACGATTTTCCACCACCGGGGCTAAAATAAGAACACGGGCGGATTCTCCAATGTCCATGATACCGGCCACCATGTTTTGGGCATTGCCCCGGCCGACCTTTTGGCCGCATTTAAAGCAGAACTGCTTTCCTATTCTGGCAAAAAGAACTCGCAGATAATCGTATATTTCAGTAATGGTTCCCACAGTAGACCTGGGATTTTTTGAAGCTGCTTTTTGCTCAATCGAGATAGTTGGTGAAAGTCCTTTTATTGTTTCATATTTAGGTTTTTCCATCTGACCGATAAACTGCCTTGCATAAGCAGATAAAGATTCCACATAGCGCCTTTGACCTTCGGCAAAAATCGTGTCAAAGGCCAGACTGGATTTACCTGATCCAGAAACCCCGGTAAAAACAATGAGCTTTTTCTTGGGCAATGATATATCGATATTTTGCAGATTATGTTCACGAGCTCCTTTAACGATAATTTGATCCAACTCTTTTGTACTTTTCATAGATATTTTTTTACTCATTTTTTATTTTATTACTGCTGTTTTTTTAAACTATTTTCTAATTCAAATGTTTTAAATTATCATAAGCCTCCTGAATCTGCCTGAACTTTATTTCAGCCTTTTTTTTATCTTCAGCCCTTAATTGCCTCACCTTATCTGGATGATATTTTTTTGCCAGGCTTCGATAAGCTGTTTTTATTTTATCTGGAGTCGCATTTTGCTCAAGACCAAGCACGGCATAGGAGTCGTCTATAGTTATGGAGTTATCGAATTGGCGGGTATAATAATTAAACGGATTAAATTGATTGCTTTTGCCACAAAATTTTTGCCATAATATCCATATAACCATTAGATCATCAAGCCATCCAAAACCCAATAGAAAATCAGGTATCAGATCATATGGACTTATAATATATATCAAGCCCAATATTATAAAAAGTATTCTCATGATTTCGCCATCCTTAAACAAATCCAAAAAGTTGTTTACAGTTCCTTTGTTTCTCGTTCCCATGCTCCTGCGTAGGAATGCATATAAAATATGTAAACCAGAAACCTTATTATCTCTCTTAACTTCAGGTTTTTCGAAAATATAGCATATATTCGGCTTTAATCTCAAGACAAGAAAATGGGACAAGAGAAAATCTGACAGGCAACAAATTTAGCAAACCAGATATTTTTTAGGTTTCAGCCGGCTGTTTTGAGAAAAATACTTTGCCATGTCCTTTATTTTGCACTCTTGCAAACAAAGCCTACTTGACAGACCTTAAAAAATTATAATAGAGTCTGAAATTAAATATAGTTAACCTTGTGCAATAAATTAACTGATGAGCACTTCATTTTTTTTCTTGATTATTACATATTTAAGCCAAACCTTATTTTATTTGACATCCTGTTTTTGGCATAATGTCTGCATGAATTATGAAGACCTTATTGAAAAATGATTATAAGCAATAAAACTTTAAAAACATTCAAACTTTAAAAACAGGTTGGAATATGAAAAACTTACTGATATTATTATTTTTAAACATTATTTTCTGGGTTTCTTTTGATGCAACAGCAAAATTTTATAAATATCAGGACGCTAACGGCCAGGTTTTGTACACTGATGATTTAAGTAAAGTACCTGAAAATCAGAGAACTCAAGTGGATTCCTATATTGAATTAAAACCTGGTTTGCAGGAAACAACAAATTCTGAAAATAAAGATTCCCAAAATTCCGCTGAAACCGACACAAACCAGACAGATCAGGAAGATTCTGATGATGCAGATTCGCAGAAAAAATATCTTGAAGAGAAAAAAAAGAATCTTGATCTGGAATATCAGACTCTGATGAAAGAAAAGGGCAATCTCAACTCCAGCAAAAAAAATATTACTAAAAAGCCCGAAATTATTGAGTATAATAAAAAAATTGCTGATTTTAACGTCAAAATTCAAAGCTATGAAAAAAACCGGCAGGAACTGGCAGAGAAAATTAATGAGTATAATATAATGATCAAAAAACAGATCAGCTCTCCCAAATCACCTTAGATTTTGCTTTATTCATAAATCTTATTTTTTTTCGAGTTAAAGGAGGAAAAAACATGTCTATCTCCAACGCAATCAATATTGCGGATTTTGAAAAAGCCTTAAAGGTTGGCCGTCCACCCAATATCGTAAAATTATTTCCCAATTCCAAAGCCTTAATAGTCAGCGGAAAATATATTGACCTGGCAATGATTCAAAAAGGTAATGCCATGGCAATTTCCGCCAATGGGCGTAATAATTTTGTAATTCGAGGTGCCTTGCGAGCTGCCCAGAAGGCCAATGCAGTTCTTTTAATTGAAATTGCCCGGTCTGAAGGCGGGGCAAATGCCTATTGCGCTGTTAACTATTGGAATATTGCACGCCAGGTAGATGCTCTATGCAATGAAATGGGTATCTTGATTCCAGTAGCTATTCATGCAGATCATTATGGGATTAAAAAAGAAGAAGACATCCCCTTTGCCAAAACAGAGATACCCACCCTCTTTGAAGCCGGCATGACCTCAATTGCCATTGATGCATCGCACCTGCAAGACGATAAAAATCTTCTGGCCAACCTTGCCCTGAATCCTTTAATTCCAAGCTGGGCCGGGCTGGAAACAGAAGTAGGAGAAATTAAAGGTACCCTTGGATTATCCACTACAGCGGAAGCCCTGTTTTTAATTCAGGGACTCAATGCCCATAATATTTTCCCAAACTGGATTGCCTTAAATAACGGGACTACCCATGGTCTTGAGGCAAGTGGACAGGGTATACAGGTTGATTTAACTGCAGACATTCATAATGCCCTGGAACCCTATAATGTTTCCGGCGCGCAGCATGGCACTTCAGGTAACAGCTCCGACCGACTCCGAGAAATTGTCTCAAAAACCAGGACAACCAAAGCAAATGTAGCAACGGCTTTGCAGATGATTTCCTGGGGTCTGGAAGTAAATGACTATGGCAATGCCATTCTTGATAAAAATGGTGATTTCATCAAAGTCGCTAATTCAGGAGTTGCTGAAAATATTTGGGAAGATATGCTGACTTATGCCAAAGCCAATGATTTAAAAGCGGGAAATTTTAAAAAGCTGAATCTGCCCTTTGAGAATAAACTGCTTGGCCAGCCACAGGAAATCAGGGAAAGAATGATCCAAAGGGTGGAAAATTTTATTTATAATATGCTTATTAACGTGTTTAATGCTCAAGATACTGCTCAACTTGCGATCAATGCCATTCTTGCCGCCAACACCTATGATCCCGGCCCAAAAGCCTCCAGAATAGAAGACCCGGCCGAATGGACAAAAGAAAAAATTATTGAAAAAGCAGCTTTAATTTCTTCCGATAAAGGACCTGAAGGAGATTTTGACGATTAAAATGCAAAAAAAAAGTTTTTGCCACTTTTGTGGCAACTCCCTGATTGACAAATTTGAAGATGGCCGAACCCGTTTATTTTGTGAAACCTGCCAGGTGCCGATTTACGAAAATCCTGTGCCCGCGTCTTGCCTGGTGGTAATTGATGAGCAAGAAAGCGTATTACTGGTCAAACGCAGTGTAGAGCCTAAAAAGGGTCATTGGTGTCTGCCCGGAGGATTTATCGAAATTGATGAAGCCCCGGATCGGGCAGCTCTGCGCGAGCTTAAAGAGGAAACCGGGTTGACCGGCAAAATTGAACGACTGCTGGGGGTAACTTCAAATTACAGCCCCCAGTATTATTCAGTACTAATGGTGGGTTATTTGATCAAGCAATTCTCCGGCAGGCTGATTGCCGGAGATGATGCCATGGACGCCGTTTATTTTTCTCAGGCAAAATTACCGGAAATAGCCTTTACCAGTCATCAACTCTTTATCAGATCTTATTATGCTGGATACGCTTGATATTTCTCAAACTTTCGCGCCTGGCCTGATCAGGCGCGAAAATACTCAAAATTGCGAATTTATTATTTCGTCCTCGTTCCTTACCTGTACAAATCCTGATTCCTTTTTTCCGAACATCCTTGTCCTTATTTTTGAACATTTGAGTTTCCTGTTATTCTCTTTTAGCTGTCAATCCAATCATCTTGCCAATCATCTTGCGCCCTAACATCTTGTTTTCTCAACCATTATACAAATATTCACGGTCGTGGCACAGCAATTGCATTTCATAGCGTTTAAAAACAGTAATAGCCAAGTATAAATTTTATTCCACTATTTTAAATTAAGGAGATTTGAAAAATGAGTATTAGAACTTGTAAAAAAAATCAGGAAAAGATGTTCATCCGGCCCATG
>JASFBJ010000153.1 GCA_030149585.1 Desulfobacterales bacterium
AAATTACCAAGCTGGCTGATCAGGAAGGCCCCAATACAATTGCTGCCCGCAGCCTTGGCGACCAGAATCTGCTTCTGGTTGACGAAGGTCATCGCGTCGCGGCATGAGCGGCAAAGAAGAAGGTCTGCCCGGCAATGAACGCCGTCATATTGAATATATTCCTATGAATGTGACTTGTGATTTTGGTAAAAAGCTGAAAATTCTGAGACCCAGGCGCAAGGCCTCCGACGGCAAAGAGTACGATTTTAAAAAGGGTTTTTTGGGTGTAGCATAAGGAGTGTGACGGTATTTATTAAATTTAAAAATATAGAATCCATATTTAATAGGTATTTCAGGCCACACTTAAATGGACTCTCCGCCATAAAATGCAATTCATCAGGTAGATAAAGTTCTTACCAGCAATCCTATGTAGAATTTGGCATGACTGATTGGAGCTGCCATATTTGCACGGTGGTTTGCTAAAATGCCGCTCAAATCACCTTCAGTAACGACCCATGGCTTAATTTCAGTTGCTCGTTCACAGGATAGAATTGCATGGTGCAATATTTCAATACCATGCCGGGATTCCAGAATATCGAAAAAATCGTGATGAATTGCGGTGAGAATTGTGCCCATGGCACTGGCAATTCCCTGAGCATAATAAAAATAATCATCTGCCGCGAAAAAGCTGACAGCATCACCATCTCCTTCATAGGCTTTGACCAGATTTTCATCACAGCTTCCCAGCAGATTTTCATAAGATCTTAACAGGGGAATAAGATTATCAGGGCGCGTATAAAATGTTGCGCGGCCCTCTCTCAATTTTATAATATATTTATTTAACTCATCCAGACCAGCCTGAAATTTAGATTCAGGTGAAGGAAACCAGTAGCGATCCGCCTTGATCATAAACCAGTTCATGGCCTTTTCAAGATTGTCATCAATTGAAGCAGTGCTTCCGGTACGGGAAATCCTTTCAGTTAAAATTATAGCTGTCCGACGGGTTACTTCCAGTACGCCTAATTGGAAATTATTGACATTATCAGTAAAATTAAAAATATCATTGGGCCGCCAGCCGTAAAATCTCTCATTAAGTTCATAGGATAAAGGTTTGACAGCAGCCTGGACAAAAGCAATGCCTGGCAATTGAGGCGCAACTGCTTTAATATTCTGGGAAGCATGCAAGGTGGAATTTGTTTGCGTTTTATGAATCTCCGGCGACTTTTTAGCTTGCGCCCTATGGTCATCCTGCTGGATATTTTCATTGCCTGGTGCGAAATGAGGTGTAGCCTGTTCTGGATTTTTTGCAATATGAGCAGGTTCCGTTGAAAAAGGCCCATGCTCTTTAATCACTGGTTCAGCCTGATCCGGCAAAATATCCTTTTTAGCAATAAGTGGAGGCCTGGATTCTTTTTGATCAATGCTGGATTGAAAATGATCTTTTTGGACGATGGCGGATTTATCAAAAAGCTTTAACGCCACGGCAATCGCCCAAAGACCGGCTATCATTAGTATAATAATCAGAACCATTCGTTTAGCTGCAAAATTGGTAAATCCGGTTCTTTGTTTGTCGCTCATATTTTCTCCATTTCTCGTTCCCACGCTCCAGCGTGGGAACGCATACCGCATAGAGTTCCCATGCTGGACCATGGGAACCAGGCATAAATCAGCATATAATTAATTTTATAAGTTTTTTTATTGTTTTTTCCTGAGCTTGCGGCTGTCTCCTACTCTGATTGTAAAATTTACAGCATCAAAATATTCCAGCAGTGGAATTACATATTTTCGAGATGCACCTGTCATTTTTTTAAATTCAGGAGTCGTGATTTCATGATTCTTTTCTATATGATTTTCAAGTTGCTTTTTAAGCTGCTCAATGGGTTCCTGATGAAAATACAGATCTTCTTTAACTTTGATAATGAGTCCCTGATTAACCAGGTGCATCAATACTTCACGAGCCTGAGCAGGATCAATAGCAATCATTTTGCTGACTTCTTTAAAATAGGGAGGCATCAGCTTTCCTTGCAGATAGATCCCTATAACCTTTTTTTTGATTTCTTCCTGATCAATTTTTAAAGCAACCTTATGATCAGCCAGACGCACCAGATCTCCCTCGATAATAATTGCTGATTGTTTTACAGTCTGAGTCATTAACATGTTAAAAAGACGAGTATCCAGAGAACTATGCAATTTGGATTTCAGCTCTTCTTTTGGCATGCCTGATTTAAGGGGGTGGTTATCATGATAGCGGGTCAGATTATTCAAAATGGCTTTTTGCAGGTTTTTAAAACAAATATGATGGATATAAACCCGTGCATCCCTGTTTATAAGAAGTGCTTTCTTTTTTGATAAAAGGTTTTGCATGGCGGCCTGCAATTTTTTCTCCGCCATATTGGTCATAATGCTTAAATCAGTAAAAGAAAGCCCTTTATCCCCGGCTTCAAGCAAATGCAGGTCAATAATTTTATCCTTGTCCCCGCCTGCCAGAATCTCAAGGCTTTTTATAACCTCAGGCCGATTCATTTTATGTTTAACCGGAATGGGATTCAGTACCTGGCCTCCTCCTATGGTATAAACCGGTGAATAATTCCTCAATACAAAGTGATCATCTCTGACAAGGGCTACAGGCGCGTCAAGCCTGAGCTGACAGGCGCAGGTTTCTCCAGATAACAGCTCTTCCCTGTCCAAAAGTATTAAATTGCCGACAACCTCGCTGGTTCCAGTATGCAATCTCATCCTGGTACGATTTTTTAAGGTTTTTTTATTGCCGGCCAGATATTCAACACTTACATCAACCATATAGCTTGTCTTTAGGGTTTCAGCCCTTGCCAGAACATCACCTCTTTTAACCAGATCCCGGTCAAGTCCCTGAAAATTAATGGCTGTTCTCAGGCCAGCTCCTGCCTGGGTCACGCTTTGATTATGAACCTGGATACCACGCACTTTGGCGGTTGTCTCTTTAGGATAAAGCTGCACCCTATCCCCCACTTGAACCGTGCCTGTAACCAGGGTACCGGTAATAACCGTGCCAAAACCCTTCATGGTAAATACCCGATCAACAGGCAGACGGAACAGACCGCTTGAAACCCGGGCAGGAATATCCGCACTAAGTTTTTCCAGAGTATTGATGAAATCTTGTATTCCCTGTTTGGTTAGTGCTGAAAACGCAACAACAGGTGCTTCTTCAAGAAAGGTATCTGCGGTAAATTCCATGATATCTTCCTTGACCAGCTCCAGCCACTCCTCATCAACCAGATCTACTTTCGTAAGAACAACCAAACCATATTTGATTCCCAAAAGAGAGCAAATATCCATATGTTCTCTGGTTTGAGGCATTACACCCTCATCTGCCGCTATCACCATGGCAACAATATCAATCCCGGTTGCGCCTGCCACCATATTTTTAACAAATTTTTCATGGCCGGGTACATCCACAATTCCAATATGCTGCCCACTGGGAAGATCAATGGAGGCAAAACCCAGTTCTATGGTAATTCCCCGCAGTTTTTCTTCTTTCAGGCGGTCGGTATTAACGCCGGTGAGTGCTTTAATCAGGCTGGTCTTCCCATGATCAATATGTCCGGCAGTCCCCAAAATTATCTGCTTCAAGAATGTGTGCTCCCAGTCAGGATGGAACCGGATTAGGTGTTAATCCGTAAAAATCCGGCTAGTGATTTTTTCGATTACGTAAATACTCCGCGAAATAGGCCAGCCCCACCAGGATAATACCCAGCCCGGCCATATATGCCTTATTGGCTTCAGGATAAAAAAAATGCGACAGAACTACGGCAAACATAGCGCCTAAAACAGTTCTGATAATAAAAACGGAAAATTTATTCATTTTTGCATAATCTTTGTGATTAGGCTATCGCAGGCCGATAACGCAGTGAAATTATTTATGTGACGATCTATATATAAAAGTATAATATAGAAGTGGATATGGGTCAACATCTATTGAGAATAAATTGAGGGAATGCGGGTGACTCTAAAGAGCCACCCGCATTGAAAGGTGAACAGGGGATTTATATGATTTCCGGAAAATGCCGTTATTAATTCCAGCCCGAATCCCGTTTTGAGATTATTATTTCAACAGACCGCAAAAGAGATGCACGAACAATCGAGAAACCATTTTTTTTTACTGCCTCAAACCTTTTTTTTTAAATTATAATCGCAGGTGTTTTAAGATCATCCCATGATTTATTTTTTGGTGTTAAAGCCGGGCAGCAACTAATTTAATTTAAAAGAACATTTTTAAGTGCAGATGCTTTGTTTTTTTCATCTGCACTTACGTGCTGTTTTACTATATTGCCATTTTATTATTTATAATACAACAAACGTGCCGACATTATCATATTTATACAACCTGCTGTTATTTAACGTTTATTTAAATAATGATCTTTTTAAAGATATTATTTTATGCCATTTTTTGTCATTTTTGGGGCCATAGAATGTCATAAAATAATCTTAAGGGAAAAAATCCATTAAACCAGAATTTTCAGCGCTTTTTTCTTAACTGATATTTCCTGACAGCCTTGTTATGGTCCTTAATATTAGAGGAAAACTGATGGGTGCCGTCTTTTCTGGCCACAAAAAATAAAAGACGGGTATTATCCGGAAACAGTGCGGCATGGATCGCTTTTTTCCCTGGGTTGGCAATTGGTCCAGGTGGTAAACCCTTTATTCTGTAGGTATTATAAGGGGTATTGGCAAGCAGGTGCTTTTTTTGGATATTACCTTTATAATCTTTAATGCTATATATAACAGTTGGATCACTTTGCAGCTTCATTTTAAGCTTTAAACGGTTATGAAAAACCGAGGAGATAACAGGGTTTTCCGCAGGATCACCACTTTCTTTTTCAATAATTGAAGCCAGAGTGATAATCTGATGCAAGGAAAGCCCAAGTTCTTGAGCCCGAATTCGCCAGGCCGGTGTTATGATGCTGTTAAAACGGGAAAACATCGTCAGAATAATATATTCAGCACTAACCCCAGTTGGGAAATAATAGGTTTCCGGAAAAAGATAACCCTCAAAGCTATCTGCCTTAAGTCCTGCCTTAGCAATCAAAGTGCTATTTGCGGCTGCCTTTAAAAATGGATCTTTTGATATTATCCCGGCAGTTTCCGCAGCATCTGCCACCTGCTTTAAAGAATATCCTTCAGGAATCGTCAGGCGGTGCAGCCGCACATTACCTTCCACCAGTGTTTTTAAAATTAAAGCCGTCGGCATAGCAGCGGTTAAACGATATTCGCCGGCCTGCAGTTTTTTATCAACCCCTTTCAAGACAGCCAGTATTTTAAATTTAAATGTGCTGCTTATAAGCCCCATGGCCGCCAGTTTTTCTGCGACATCGTTAAAATTACTGCCTGATTTAATATTGAATACCTGCTCTTTGGTATTATTTGATGCAGGTTTTGCTGCATAGGCCAGAAGATCCAGCATAAAATAGCCAAGACCGCATAGAAAAAAGACCAGTAAAATGATAACAGTATATAATTTTTTCAATTTTTCCCCTGATAGGTAAAAAATAATAGGTTTCGCCAAATATAGACAATCAATAGCACCTGATATTATGTTATGCAAAATTAAAACCATTTGTCAAAGACAAGTTCCATACGCAAACTTGATTTTTTCAGGAAAAATGCTTATTTAATAATACAAAATATTCTTAGGAACGAGCTTTATATTTCGCGGCGCCATTTTTTCCTATAAGAAACTTGCGATTGATCGAAAGAGTTTCTTGGTAGGACGAAAGTTATTTTGTCCTCGTTCCTTATTAAAAAAGGAGATTTTTTTTATGAAACTTTCCAATGACACACAAATATATAATGGTTTTGAACAGGGCCCCATCCGTCCTCCAAGCGAAGCCTATAGCCTGCTGCTTCGGGTTTCCAGAAATTGCCCCTGGAATCATTGCACCTTTTGCAGTGTTTATAAAAATACTAAATTTTCACTGCGCCCGGTGGATCATGTTATAGAGGACATTGAGCAGGTTTACCAAAGTTTGGAGATAATCCACTCGATAGCGGACAGCAATGGCAGCTTAACCAAAGAGCTGGTTTATGGGGCCATGGAAAAAATGCCTGAAAATTTAATAGAAGCCTTTCATGCCGCCTTAAACTGGTATGCAGCAGGTATGGAGTCGGTTTTTATTCAGGATGCCAACAGTCTGATTATTAAACCTGCTGATTTGATTTCCATTTTACTCCATTTAAGAAAACGCTTTCCCGGAATTGAGCGCATAACTTCCTATGCCAGATCCCATACAATCTCGCGAATCAAGGATGAAGATCTAACAGCTTTTAAAGACGCTGGATTAAATCGAATTCATGTTGGTCTTGAATCAGGCTCTGATGAAGTATTAAAAATGGTTAAAAAAGGAGCCACTCAAAAGATTCATATCAAAGCTGGTCTGAAAGTCAAAAAGGCCGGGATTGAGCTTTCAGAATATGTGATGCCTGGTCTGGGGGGACAGACTTTTTCCGAAGTTCATGCCAGAGAATCCGCCTTTGCCTTAAACAGGATTAATCCTGATTTTATTCGTCTGCGGACTCTGGCTTTGCCGCATGGAATTAAACTTTATGATGATTATAAAGCCGGCATTTTTAAAAAATGCACTGATATAATGATGGCAAAAGAAATTTTGCTCTTTCTTGAAAATCTTAATGGAATCACAAGCGAAGTGAAAAGCGACCATATTTTAAATTTATTTCAAGATGTTGAAGGTCGTTTGCCAAACGATAAAATTAAAATGACGGCAATTTTCAGACAATTTTTAAAAATGGCACCGGAACGTCAGTGTCTATACCAGGTCGGCCGGCGTCTTGGAATTTTTTCGGGTTTAAAGGATATGGAAAACTCCCGCAAACTTGATCGGGTTGTAGACATCTGCCGGGAAAACCAGATAACACCAAAAAATGTGGAAGCCATGGTGGCTGAAATAATGAAACGATTTATTTAAATAATACCTGAAAAAATTATGAAAAACCTGATCCGAAAATTATTAATAAAGCCTTGGGTTCCATATGTTTTTCCATTTGTTCTTTTTCTATTATTAACAGAATCAGCCCGGCATTTTCCAGAAATGAGCCACCTGTTTTATATCAGCAAAACTATTTTGACTGGCTCTTTGCTCTGGTTCTGGCGACATAAATTTACAGCGGATTTATCACATAGACTTTCATTTTCCGGATATTTTGCAGGTGTACTTGCCGGTTTTTCAGTTCTTATTATATGGGTTATACCAGAAGCCTTTTTCCCTCAATTTGGGGGGCAAACCGGCTTTAATCCCTATTCTTTTGGCTGGTCAAAGGCTGCCACTCTTGGTTTAATTGGAGTGCGTCTATTTGGCGCGGCTGTAGTTGTTCCGGTTATGGAAGAGCTGTTCTGGCGTTCGTTTTTGCTAAGATATTTGATAAATCAAGATTTTCTTAAAGTTCCTATTGGCGCTTTTAGCTGGTTTTCATTTATCAGCACGTCAATCTTATTTGGCCTTGAGCATAACAGGATAATTGTCGGGATAATTGCCGGCCTTATTTATAATCTACTTTTAATTCGCAGCAAAAATTTAAAAACCTGCATTCTGGCTCACGGAATAACCAACCTTGGATTGGGAATTTATGTTCTATGGAGTTCCAACTGGCTGTTCTGGTAGCAAAATGAAAATTAGAACAAATTTACCGTGGTTTCATTCCCGTTGACAGTTTATGGTAAATATTTTATGTTTTGGCGATAAAAAATTATTTATAATTTTTTAAGGGTAAAAAAACCATGTTGAAAATAACTCAATATCAAGACCTTGATAAAATAATGATGGGCTCCACAATTAATGGTCAACTGCTTTACACTGTCTTTGCTTTTTTCTTAGATGGCCTTTTAATTGATACAGGCTGTCATAATACCAGATATGAGCTCATCGATTATCTTGGCAGTAAAGAACTCTCCAAAGTCGTTAACACCCATCACCATATTGACCATATTGGCGCCAATCAGGCAATTATGGATAAATTTAAAGTGCCGATCTTTGCGCATCCTGAAGCATTGCCCTTTATTGCTGATGGATTTCATGTTTTTTCATACCAGAAAGAACTTTGGGGGGCTCCAACCTTTTGCCGGGTAAAACCTTTAGGCAAAAAAATAACAACTAAGCGCTTTGATTTTGAAGTAATTCATACAGGCGGTCATTCAAAGGGCCATGTGGTTCTTTTTCTTAAAAATCGGGGCTGGCTTTTTACCGGTGATGAATTTTTGACCAATAAACCCAATTCCAGCAGCAGATTTACTGATAATCATCAAATGATAAAAGCTCTGCAAAAAATGATGAATTTTGAATCTGAACTGCTGATCACATGTTCCGGGGGCATCTTTAAAAAAGGCAAAAAAATCTTGAGCCGGACAATTGATTATTACCGGGAAACAGAGTCTAATGTTCTCTCCCTGACCCGGCAGGGATTAACTCCGGCAGAAATTGTACTCAAACTCTTTAACGGAGAAACCCCGCTGTATGAGTATACAAATGGTGAATTTTCCCGTCAAAATTTTGTTGAGGGATTCTTAAAAAAATCCTCTTTAGAAAATTGTTAAGGAACGAGGACGAAATAACTTCCACAAGTAGGCGCACAGATTTAGGTCAG
>JASFBJ010000154.1 GCA_030149585.1 Desulfobacterales bacterium
TTTTTTAGTATGCAGCCCTGCTTTTTTAGTATGGAGTGGAAATAGATGATTGCCCATCAATTATCCGGTCTTAAATAGGTTGTCAAAACCTCATCAACAATCGAATAAGGATCATTCTCCCCTTTAAGAATACTTTCAAGATACTGCCTTTTTTTGCCGGTACCTTTCAGACCTTTAAAAATGATATTTTGAAGCTCATCTTTAAAAATCAGACCCAGTTCCAGTTCAGCTCTGTCATATTTAGCCTGATCCAGTTCCCTTGTGTTATCAAGATATTCGAGGTGTTCCTGGATCGTTGTGATCAGTTCGTCAATTCCTTTAAGATCTTCAGGTTTGCTGGCCACGGAAACTGTTGGAATGATTTTTGGTGTCCAGGCTCCTGGTTTTATGCCGGCTATGGATACGGCGTTTTTGATCTGTCTCATACAGGTTTGAGCTCCATCCAGATCTGCCTTGTTAAGGACAATAATATCGCCAATCTCCATTATTCCTGCTTTCATGGCCTGAATATCATCTCCCATATTGGGAGTCATGACAAGCAAACAGGTATTGGCGATATGGATAACGTCTATTTCATCCTGGCCGGCCCCAAGAGTTTCAATTATAATAATATCCATACCCAAAGCTTCGACAATTCTAATCACATCATAGGTGGCCCTGGATAATCCGCCCAGAAAACCTCTGGAAGCCATACTGCGGATATAAACGCCCTCATCCATAAAATGCTTTTGCAGACGAATCCGGTCCCCTAAAAATGCGCCTCCTGAAAATGGGCTGCTGGGATCTATCATGACAACGCCCACGGTTTTACCCTGATTACGAAACTTCTCAATAAGATGATTGGTTAGAGTACTCTTACCGGCTCCGCCGGAGCCGGTAATACCAATGACAGTTGCCTTGCCCGAATGTGGATAGATGCGCTGCATGATGCCGTGATGCTCATCGCTTTCGTTTTCCACCAGAGTGATCATCCTGGCAGCTATGCGGCGGTCACCGGCCAATAGCTTTTCGACCATTTTATCTAGTTCTTTATTCTCTTCCATTATTTTATCTCTTAACATTTTCCTTTATAAAAGAAACAAACTCGGCTGTCAGGGAACCTGCGCGAAATACTCTGTCAATTCCCATCTCTTCCATAAGAGGAATATCTTCAACCGGAAAAGTACCTCCGGCCACAAGCAATACATCATCAAAATTATTTTTTTTCATTTCCTCAACAATCAGCGGTGTAAAAATAAGATGCTCGCCCGAAAGATAACTTAGCCCGATAACATCAACATCTTCATCAATAGCGGCTTTAATAATGGTCTCGGGAGTTTGGAACAGCCCTAAATAAATTACTTCCATGCCCGCCTCCTTAAGAAGGCTTACCACTACTTTGGCTCCCCTGTCATGCCCGTCAAGACCGACTTTGGTCACAATTGCCTTAATTTTTTTTTCTTTGGTTTTCGCCATATTACTACCTCATAAAAATTTATTATAAATTAAAAGGGGATTCAATTATCTCCATTGGATCATAATGATAACCAAATACTTTTCGCACAGTGCCAACAAGTTCAGCGGTTGTACCCATTGCGTGGGTAGCTTCAATCATGCCTGGAATGGCATTTTTGTCATCAGCTACATCATCCCTTAATCGTTTGATAGCATCTGTAAGTTTTTGCATGTCGCGGGTTCGTTTTAGCTCTTTTACATCTTCAATCTGCTGTTTTGCAGATTGGGGCGATATTCTCTGAACGCCCAGGGGCGTTTCCTTTTCCAGCCCTTCAGTAAAGATATTAACGCCTACAATCAGTTTTTCATTATTATCGATCTCTTTTTGGCGCTGAACTGCTTCATCTTCAAAAACATGATCAAGCCATTCAGTTTCGATCGCCGCTTTCATGCCGCCTAAATCTTCAACCTGCTTCATAATTTTCAGGACTTCCTCTTCCATCTTGTCGGTCAGACTTTCAACATAATATGATCCCCCAAGAGGATCAGCTACATTGGTAACCCCTGTTTCATAGGCCAGGATCTGCTGAGTTCGAAGGGCCTGGAGATGTCCTTTTTCAGTCGGCAGACACATTGGTTCGTCATATGAGCAGCAATGCAGCGACTGCACGCCGGATAAAACTGCTGAAAGGGATTCATAGGAGATTCGAACAATATTATTCAAGGGTTGCTGCGGAAGCAGGGAGCATCCAGCAGTGTGCACGGCAAAGCGAAATTGCATTGCTTTTTCGGTTTTTGCTCCATATTTTTCTTTTAAGAGTTTGGCCCACATCCTGCGCGCTGCTCTTATTTTGGCTACTTCTTCGAAAATATCAACGTGACATGAAACATAAAAGGTAAAGCGGGGTGCAAAATCATCAATATCCAAACCGCGGCGCAAAAGTTCTTCAATATAGCACATGGCAATTCCAAAACCAAAGGCCACTTCCTGGGGAGCTGTAATGCCCTGCTCGCGCAAATCATACATATTGACAGTTGTATAATACCATTTCGGCATATGTTTGGTGCAATACTCCATTACATCTGAACCAAGCTTAACGGAAAGATCCAGAGGGCAGGCCGGTCTGAACCCGCAATATCTGAAGTGGATTGGATCATTTTGTATTGATCCTCGTAAAACAGCTGGATCAAAACCGCGATCCTGGGCCACTGCTATATACTGGGCCATGGTTACCGGAGCTGCCGTGGAAGCTGTGATCAAAGACCAGCTGACTTTGTCCAGGGGGATATCTTTGGTTAAGATTTCCATGTCCTTTTTAGATGATATATTAACCCCTGTCAGGCCGACTTCATTAATTGCTTTTGGATGATCCGGGTCAAGGCCCATTTCATATGTGACATCCGCAATCGTGTTTAGCCCGGATCCACCATTTTCAAAAAGATATTTTAACCTGGCATGAGTGTCTGCCGGAGAACCTATGCCGACCACCTCCCGTTTAGTCCATAATCTTCCTCTGAACATATTGGCATGGATACCCCGGGTAAAGGGAAACTGCCCGGCATCCCCAATATCTTTTTGATATTTATCCTTTGGTACGTCATCTGGCGTGTAGATCTCCTTTAAGTCGTAACCTGACCAACTTTTAAAGCTGGACGGTTTTTCATAATACGCTTTCAGATAATCATCCCAGCTTTTTTCTTTATCTGAGCAATTTTTATCTTCCTGATACATAGTTATGTCTCCTGTTATTTAGGTTGTTTTAAAAAAAACAAGATACTCATTTATATTTTTTATTGATTTATATCTATAATTACTTACTGTTTATTTATTGTCAAGAAATATTTTATCGTTTTATTTTGATTTTCAAAAATATTACGTCCATTCGCCAATATTTAAAAACATTGTCTAACTGTAAGAATAAATTATTTAAAAAACTGTTTGTTTTGTTTATTAAGTGTTGACTATTGATATGAATATATATTATTAAAATTTAAGTAAATGACCAGTAGGTTATAAAATATTTGATTATATGCAAAATAGATTAATTTCAATTTCAGACCAAAACCTATAGGAATCTATCTTTTCAGCAGGTTGAAAGGGAAAAATAAGGAGAGTAGTGAATGGCAAATGAATCCCGCAATACAGATTTCAGAAGACTTGATAAAACAAACCGCAAACAAAAAATTATTGACACGGCAATATCTCTTTTTCATCAAAAAGGATATCGCTCCACAACCTTAGATGATGTTGCAAAAGAACTTGGCATTACCAAGGCAGCTTTATATAACTATATTTCCAATAAAGAGAATTTGCTATCCATAATATATATGCAGGCTCTGGAGAGAATTTTTCAAGATATTTACCAGATTGAAACAATGGATATTCCGCCTGATGAAAAGTTGATACTGATTATAAAAAATCATTTGAAAAACATCATTATAAAGTCGGTTTCCTTATTCTATGTTTTTTTTACTGAAGAGAACCAGCTTCCACCGGATGCATATAAGGAAATTCAGAAACAAAAAAATAAATATAACCATATTATTGAAAAAATCCTTGAAGAGGGTATGGCTTTGGGACTTTTCAGAAAGGCTGATCCTAAACTTCAAGCCTTTGGTATTATAGGGATGTGTAACTGGATTTATAAGTGGTATAAACCTGAAAGTGGCTATACACCGCGCCAGATTACAGATCATTTTATAAATCTGCTGCAAAATGGTTTTATGAATAATGACCGTTTTTCTGATAAACCGGATAGTTGTGAAAATACTCATGGTGTTTTAAAACAAGAGCCAATCGTTTATAAAAAACATACTGAAAAATTAAAAAAACAGCTAAAAACCCTTTTGGAGCTGATTGAAGAGATCGAGAAAGTGAATTAAATTGTTATGAACGAGGACAAAAAATGAAAAATGATTCAGCAATGCAAACACAGGTAGATAAATGGCAAACAAGATATCAGAACTCTTTGACCCGCCATCCTGAATGCAAGGAAGAATTTCGTAATTTTTCAGGCATGCCGCTAAAACCTCTCTATACACCTTTGGATACAAAAAATCTGGATTATAATGAAAAGCTTAATTTTCCAGGTGAATATCCATATGCGCGAGGCATCTATTCTGGAATGTATCGAACCCAGGCCTGGTCCCGAAGGATGCTGCTGGGATATGAAATGCCGGAAACCTTTAACCGTCGCCAAAAAGCACTTTTAGATGCCGGTGCCAATGCTATTAACCTGATTCCTGATAATCCCTATCTAAGGGGTTTTGATTCCGATCAGGTGGACCCAAAACTAATCGGGGTTTCAGGAGTTCCTCTTAATTTCCTGGAAGATATGGAAATCACTTTCGATGGCATCCCCATTGATAAAGTCAGTGCGGCTTTTAATGATCCAGGGCCTTTTATGGTGGTAGCCATGTTTTTTGCACTGGCCGAAAAGCAGGGTATTCCTTTGACAAAGCTAAGAGGAACTTCAAATCAGTCGGACTGTATCTCCCACTATGTTTCCCTTAGTATGTGCCATCGTCTTTCTCTGGAAGGTCATCTAAGAGTTCTGATTGATCATGTCAAATATTGCAATCAAAATGTTCCCGGATGGAATCCACTCAGCATAATAGGGCAGCATATTCAGCAGGCCGGTGCAACTCCAATGCAATCCCTGGCATTTACCTTATCATCGGGTATTTTTTTTATTGATCAATGTATAAAAGCGGGGATGGATGTTGATTCTTTTGCTTCGCGCTTCACTTTTTTCTTTGATGTGGGTATCAGCTTTTTTGAAGAAATAGCCAAGTTTCGTGCAGGCCGCAGGATGTGGGCTAAAATATTAAAGGAAAGATTTAACGCCAAAAATCCACGTTCCATGAAGTTTAAATTTCATGCCCAAACTTCCGGCGTTGATTTAACCCGTCAACAACCCTTGAATAATATTTCCAGGGCAACAATCCAGGGTCTGGCCGCTGTTTTTGGAGGAGTTCAATCCCTGCACGTGGATGCCTATGATGAAGCTTATCAGTGCCCAACCGAAGAATCTTCCCATATTGCTTTGATGAGTCAGAATATTATTGCTGAAGAGAGCGGAGTTGCTGATGTGATTGATCCTTTGGGCGGTTCATATTATGTTGAAAGTCTGACCCAGCAGATAGAAGAGGGCGCCTGGAAATATATTGAGAAGATTGACGCCATGGGCGGTATGTTTGAAGCAGCCAGGCAAGGCTATATTCAAAATGAGATAGGGCGTTCAGCTCTGGAACACCAATTGGCCGTTGACAGTGGTAAAAGAACTGTTGTGGGTCTTAATAAATATAATCTTTCAGGAGATAAAGATGTAAAACCAGTAGAGGTTAAGACCAATCTAAAAGAGATTGAAAAACATGTTCAACGTGTAATTAAGCGCAAAAAAAACAGGGATCAGAAAAAATTTAAAGCAGCCTTAGGTGATTTGCGTAATGCAGCCTTAGATGAAAATGCCAATGTATTTGAGGCAGTTATTCAGGCTGTAAAGGCCAGGGTCAGTGCTGCGGAAATTTTATCTGAACTTCGTGATGTACTGGGCAAAGATCAGGTTTCAACTGCGTTATAGAAAAAATTGAATCATATTAAAATCTGTCTGATATAATTTTAAAACATCGTCGTTTATTTTGATGAAGCATTCTTTATTAACCGGATTAACATAAGAAGAAAGGAGACTAAAGTGAAAGGAATAACAGCGTACGGAGTCTATTTACCATATTATCGGCTCAAACGAAAAACTATTTTTAAGGCTATGGCCTGGTTTAATCCTGGGACAGCCGGATTAGCCAAAGGTGAAAAAGCGGTTGCCAATTTTGATGAGGACAGCCTTACTATGGCAGTAGCAGCCGGTATGGACTGCTTTGCAGATATTGATCGAAGTCAGATCACTTCTTTAGCGTTGGCTTCTACCACGCTTCCCTATGCCGAACGCGGCAATGGATCTATTGCCGCTGGTGCTTTAAATCTTGCCAAATCCGTCAGAGCTTCTGATTTTACCGGTTGTTTAAAGGCTGGAACAACTGCCCTGATTTCCGCTTTAAACAGCGCTGATTCAGATAACACCCTGGTTTGTGCGTCTGACTGCCGCTTGAGTAAAGCCGGAGGAGCCCAGGAACAGATGATAGGAGATGGAGCAGCAGCTTTGGTTGTGGGCAATAAGAATATAATAGCCAACCTGATCGGGCATTATTCAACATCCTATGATTTTGCCGACCATCGGCGTTTAAATTCAGATAAATATATCCGCAGCTGGGAAGAAAGATGGATGCGTGAAGCCGGTTATATAAAAATGATTCCAGAGGTTATCAATGCAGTGCTTTCAAACGCCGGTATAAATATAGCGGATATAAACAAAGTTATATTTCCGCCTCTTAACATTCGCGAGCATAAAGGCATGGTGAAAAAACTGGGTCTTGCAAAAGAGCAGGTTCAGGATCATTTCTTAGGATCTGTGGGGCATACCGGCACGGCCCTGCCAATAATCATGCTGGCTGCGGCTTTAGACCAGGCCACACCAGGGGATAAGATTCTTGTTGTAAGTATGGGCAGTGGTTGTGACGCTATTTTATTTGAAATTACTCCCGAGATTACCAAACTTAAAAATAGAAATAAACTGCAAAAAAACCTGGATTATAAAACCGAGCTTGAAAATTATGCCCAATATCTATCCTTTAAGGGGATGCTTGATAAGGAAATCGGCATTCGAGGTGAGGAAGTATCTCCTACCAGCGTATCACTGCAATGGAGGGAGCAAAATGCAATTTTAAGCCTGTCAGGTGCCAGATGCAAGGCCTGCGGAACACCTCAGTATCCTAAAGAGACTGTCTGCATTAATCCTGACTGTGTGGCCATTGATCAGATGGAAGATTATCCATTTTTTGATAAAACAGGACGGCTTTTCACCTATACTGCGGATCATTTAGCCTTTACTGAGAATCCACCCGGGCTGTACGGTATTGTAGATTTTGATGGAGGAGGGCGTTTCTGGTTTGATATTACGGATTGCAGTCTGGATGATCTTAAGGTGGGTCAGCCGGTTCAGATGACCTTTAGAAGAAGATATCTGGATGAGGTTCGTGGTATTGTGGGTTATTTTTGGAAGGCAATGCCTTTTAAAAGCTAAAATAATATATACAAGTCACAAAGGAGTGAAAAAATGGCTGAAGGCATAAAAAATAAAGTTGCCATTATTGGTATGGGATGTACCAAGTTTGGCGAACATTTTGATAGATCATATGAATCTTTGGTTTCCGAGGCTTTTCAGGAAGCAATAAAAGATGCTGGAATAGAAAAAAAAGAGGTTGATGCAGCCTGGTTTTCAAGCTGTTTTGATGAAGTCAATGTGGGTAAAAGTGCAATACCCCTGGCAAGTGCTTTGAAACTGCCTTTTATCCCGATAACCAGGGTTGAAAATTTTTGCGCCAGTGGAACTGAAGCAATTCGGGCGGCCTGCTACGCTGTAGCATCAGGTGCCTGTGATGTTGCTCTGGCTCTTGGAGTAGAAAAATTAAAAGATATCGGCTATGGAGGATTGCCTGATTTTAGCCAAATGCGTGGTATATATAACCGTCAAATTTTTCCAAATGTCACCGCGCCAGGACAATTTGCAATGCTGGCCACAAGATATTTTGAAAGGTATGGACTGAGTCCTGAAGAAGGCAAAAGAACTATAGCCATGATTTCAGCTAAAAGTCATGCCAACGGGGCATTGACTCCCAAAGCTCATTTAAGAAAAAATGTCGACGTGGAAACTATTATGAACGCTCCCATGATAGCCTGGCCATTAGGGTTGTTTGACTGCTGTGGAGTTACAGAAGGAGCTGCCGCAGCTATTATTGTCAGGGCTGATATGGCCAAATCATTTCGTTCTGATCCTCTTTATGTCAAAGCCTTGCAGATTGCAGTAAGTCCTGAAGAGGAGTATCGTTTTCAGCAATGGGACGGCACCCATGTTGAATCCACCTATCGCTGTGGTGTTCGTGCCTATGAAGAAGCCGGCATTAAAGACCCACGCCGGGAGATCAGTATGCTGGAAGTTCATGACTGCTTTTCCATCACTGAACTGGTAATTTATGAAGATTTGCAGATCTCACCAAGGGGCA
>JASFBJ010000398.1 GCA_030149585.1 Desulfobacterales bacterium
AATGGGATGTGCTTATTGAATCCGGAGTTGGGTAGATTATTTCTTGGGAATTTCCAATCCCTCCCTTAGCTGATGTTATGAGAAGTAAAATACCAACATCAATAGCATAGTTGCGCCTGCATTTTATCATTAATTCTTTTTATACTGCCACATATTTTTTGAGAAGTTACCTTATCTGACGCTAAATTTTAACATTTTATGTATTATCTTAATATGTTGTTGTGGCCCGACCCTCATCCTCACATTCTCCGAATAATAAGCTTTTTTGGCTTTTTGTATGACATATCCAATAAAACATTTAAGTTATAGTTGATTTTTTATTGATTTTTCAATAAATTTCTTGACTCAATTATTAAGTTATGTTTAATATTTACGATATTATTTTAGTTAAGCTTAATATTATTTTGGCAATGGAGGTCTTTCATGATTTCTTCTGAAAAAATAAATAAAGTTTCTAATGGTAGTGATAAAAATAATATCTGGGAGTCTGATGGTCTGTGTTTTCCCGAGGGAACAAAATTTCGTGGAAAATATAAAGGATATTTTTATCCGGCCAAAGTTGAAAATGGATTTTTTGTACTTAATAAAAAAGAGTTTTTAACGTTTTCTGCTGCAGCTGTTTCAATAACAAGAGCAGATGTTATTAATGGTTTGTTTTTCTGGGAATGCAAACCAGAAGAGAACGGTTCCTGGAAAAGCATAATAAGTATTTTAAAAAATAGCTAAAATATATCCTTTGTACAATGGCGTGCAAAGTAAAAAATGTAAAGACAAAGGCGTCTGATCTTTTTTTTAAGGTTAAGTCGCCTTTTTTTATATTAATCAATTGGTAAATAATAACACAAGGAGAAAAAATTATGGTGGAAATGAGGTTTTCCAAAAATAATGATGCACTTGGAACAACTAATCGTGGTAATCCAACTGAAGCCGGTCTTTGTACACTCTGCCGAGCAGACTGTCAGGGCAGATGTGAAACCTGGCTTTCCAGTATGGTAGGTCGTAAACTGCTTTATCCAAGATCTTTCGGCATCATTACATCTGGAGCAAATAATACCACACATGTGGGAGTATCCTATAACTCACTTAGAATTCAAGGATATGCGTATGGTTCAAAGGGGCTTAATGAAGGACTGACAAATGATCCAGATGATTGTATCTTCCCGAATGTAAATCTTGAAACCGAATTTGGTAATGAGATGAAAACCAAAATTCGTATGCCTCTTATGACAGGTGCATTAGGATCAACACTGGTTGCTGAGAAATACTGGGATTCATTTGCAATTGGCGGCGCTCTTTGCGGTATTCCTGTTGTAATCGGTGAAAACGTGGTTGGTGTTGACCGTGAATCTGAAATCAGTGACAGCAGGGAAAAAAAAGGAAAAATCAAAAAAGCACCGGAACTCGAACGTCGAATAAATGGGTATCTTCGTTATGTGCAAGATGGATACGGTGCAATCATTGTACAGCTCAATGTTGAAGACACACGTAATGGTGTTGCAGAATTTGTTGCTGAAAAATATGGCAATAAATGCATCATCGAACTGAAATGGGGTCAGGGGGCCAAGGATATCGGTGGTGAAATTCAGGTAAAGAGCCTTGATTATGCTCTTTTCCTGAAAAAACGTGGTTATGTGGTTGACCCGAATCCGGAAGTACCGGAGGTGCAAAAGGCCTTTGAAAATGGTTCAATAAAATCTTTTGCCCGTCACAGCCGTCTGGGAGGAACAAATCTTGACAGTGTAGAACAGGTTCGTGAAGATTTTATGAGCAGTGTTGAATACCTCCGGAGTATAGGTTTCAAACGTGTTACATTGAAGACAGGCTCCTATGGAATGGAAGAACTTGCAATGGCAATCAAGTTTGCAACTGATGCTGGTCTTGATCTTCTTACCATTGATGGATCAGGCGGCGGAACAGGCATGAGCCCGTGGAATATGATGCAAAGCTGGGGTGTACCTTCAATCAATCTTCATTCAAAAGCTCACGAATATGCTGATATCCTGTCAGCCAAGGGGCAAAAAGTTGTGGACATGTCTTTTGCAGGTGGCTTTGCTCTTGAAGATCATATTTTTAAAGCAATGGCTCTGGGCGCACCATACACAAAACTGATCTGCATGGGCAGAGCCATTATGATACCTGGTTTTCTGGGATCAAACATCCAGGGGGCAATTAATCCTGACATAAAGGCAAAAGTCAACGGACACTGGGCTGAACTACCGAAAACTGTTTTGACTCAGGGCAGCACGGCAAAAGAGATTTTTGCGGGATATTTTGATGTGGAGAAAATAGTAGGTCAAGATGAGATGAAAAATATTCCTTATGGCGCAATTGCATTCTATACAATGGCAGATAAGTTAGCCTGTGGTATGCAGCAGCTTATGGCTGGAGCAAGAAAATTTTCTCTTAACCAGATTTCACGTAATGATATTTTTTCAGGTAACAGAGAAACCGAAAGAGAAACAGGTATTCCTCATGTTTCTGAAGTTAATAATGAAAGCGCTAAGAAGATTCTTAATTCTTAACATTTTATCAAAACATAAAGGCATGCTGACTTTTTTCAGCATGCCTTTTTTTGTCAAAGCAATTTATTAGGAACGTGGACGAAATAACTTCCACAAGTAGGCGCACAGATTTAGGTTAGATTTGTTCGATCTAAAATCACAAAAGTTGCAGGAATAGCGAGCTATTTCAAGATTTTTGTGCCTGTTTCAGATCAGACAGATCGGGCAAAGATGGCCTGAAGCTGTGATGCATAGTTGAG
>JASFBJ010000399.1 GCA_030149585.1 Desulfobacterales bacterium
GATTTTGAGTTATAATCTCTTTCAGCCACCCGGGATAGTTGTTTAAAACCGGAAGCCCACTGGAAATATAATCAAAAAAATTATTCGGTGATGTTCCATAGTAAAAAGCCGGTACATTATCAAGGATCATCATTCCCACGTCAACCTGCTGAAGCAACTCAGCCAGTTGGATCTTGGGAATCGGATCAATGAATATGCAATTGTTTAACTCTCTATCAAAAGCTTTTTGCTTCAACCCTGGCTTAAGCTTACCATCACCAACAAAGAACAGATAAATATCGGCCCTGCCTTTTTCTTTTAAAACACTGGCAGCATCCAGAACTGCATCAAGACCATTGGCAATGCCATGTGCCCCTGTAAAAATACATCGGAAACTATCTTCAGGAAGCCCTGCAAGCAGTTTTGAACTGTCTTTTAGCATCAGTCTTTCCAGGCTTGAATATATCAAGATCACAGCCGTTGGGAATCATGGCAATGTCTTTGCCGGCACCCGGTCCCTTTAACATGCCCTTGCGAATACCTGGAGACAACGCCACGCCACCATGCATGGCAGCATATGATACTTTTTCAAGAATCGCCATCCCAGCCAACACAAAAGGATTTGAAACCACTCCCATGGCCTTTGGCAACTCCGGCCAGAGATCCCTCACTTCAAAAACAAATCGTTTGCCCGGTTCGTCAGGCTGTCATAGTTGGAATATTCCAGATTAATTTCAATGACATCTATGCCATCCACGATTCCTCTTCGTATACCATTTTCAGACTTTCCCACAAGACCAGTCCTGGCCATAAATCCTGATCCGCAAACCATTGTAACCTGATGGCCATGGTCGATAAGCCTTTTGGCCATTTCATAGGATCTGGTTCCTTTGGATCCTTGAGGCGTTGAAAAATGCTGGTGAAAATATAAAACTTTCATGATAATTTTAAGTTTTAGGTTTTAAGTTTTAGGTTATTGGTTTGCATATTTATATTATCAAGCAATTAAATCTTAAATCCTAATCATAGTCACAAGGTTTGTGACCTCCGGCCCAACTTCAATTTCCAGAACCGGGAGTTCTGTTTTTCTTAGATAGTGACGTGATTCCCATCCCTTTACCAACTCCAACCGGCGAATTGTTTTATCAGAACATATCTCAATTTTAACACCAGATCTCTCACAAACATTTCCCGACAAAGACCACTCACCCTGCTTGAGACGCCATCGTAACACTGCATTATTTTCAAATCCGTTTATCTCATCTATTATCTGTCACACATTGTTTTTCACTTTGATGGTGCGCTTGTGCCGGCAACCACAAAAATCCTGACAGGAAGCAGACCAAAAGAGAAGACCGTCTTCTTGAACAACTTCATTATCAAAAATCCCTTTTGACCATGATCCAAACAAAAAACGCCCCACTCTCGGCATTTGATTTCGATCATCAAACTGAACAGTATTGTGCGACCGGGTTCCTGAAAAATAATCAAGCCAATCAGGATCAGTATTGTAGCTAAAGGTACCGCCATCCCGGAGGATATTTTCACCTTTGTGCCAAAAATCAAAATGAAGGCAGTCTGCATGACTTGGCCGAAAACGGAACCTGGGGAAACGAACAATGACCCATGCCCTGCTGTCAGGAACTGTCAGCTTTGCATAACCGCCATCCGCAAAGCATGGGGATCACTGCTCACCATTTCAAGCCATGCCCCGCCGATAAACAACCCTGCGGCCTCGCTCACCCCGTGATTATTATCCTGGGCAACGGCATAGCGCACCGTCGGAGCGATACGGCTGCAATGTTCGAATACAAAACGAATCAATCCGGATGCAGGTGATTTATGCTGGTTAAGCAAAAATGCCGCAAGCAACGCCTGTAGCATTCGAATAGCGGCTTCCTGCCCGCACTTCCAGTTTGGCCCCCGGTTCAGCGGATTCTTATCCGTCCAATCACCTGCCCATTTATTTAATGCCGAGAGGTATCTTTCAGCTCCGGTTACACAGTATGCCCTTGCAAAAACCAGCGCCCAGTCAAACCGTGAGGCCTCCCAGATAATCTTGATATCTCCCACTTCATCGCTAAAGTCAGGCAGCCTTGACCAGTGCGAATCAACATCAGGACATCTCTTTTGAGATAGAGGATTAAAAAACCAGTCAGGAGGAGAACCGATATTATATTGCCGGTCTGAAAAAAAGGAAATGTCTCCTTTAAGCTGATCTTCAACCAGATCAACAAAATTAGATTCTGATACAGGGCAGGATAAATCTTTGCCTAAATGAGAAGAACCATGAAACAACGGATCATGATACCCATTTCCTTCAGGCATCACCTTTTTGAACAATCCGCTTGCAAGCGCCAGCCTGTACCCCGCCACATTTGCAACATTAGCAAACCCTAACCTGGGCAAAAGAGGCAGTAATAATTTCATTTTATTAAACATCATAATAATCAGCCGCAGATGGACGCAGATGGACGCAGATACACGCAGATAAAAGCTATTTTTTTGTAATAACACACCAACGATTACTTAGTGTATGAACGAAAACCCCGTTCAGACACGGTTTTAAGTTTTAGGTTTTAAGTTAAAAAAAAGAAGCAATCTCAGCGAGATTGGCAATTTCTAAACAAAATTGAAAAACTATATTTCGGGGTTTTCGTTCAGGCACTACTTATATTTTTTTATGGAAATAATTTTTTACCGAACCCTTAATCTACAACCATTAATCTTTTTTTTTCTATATAAATATATCCGCGTCCATCCGCGTTTATCTGCGGCTAA
>JASFBJ010000016.1 GCA_030149585.1 Desulfobacterales bacterium
CGAAAGAGGTATTGGGTGCAAATTTGTTAAATTGACAAAGCAGGATCAAAAAGCCGTTAAAACATGTTTTGAAACATTTCAGGATACCATCCCTATTAAATAAGCTTGAAAGATTAACAACCTGATTATTATTTTAACTGGTTGTTATTTCAAAAAATTTTCTCGACTCGCATCTCTTTATAATTCCATAATTCGGCCGGTAATTTCAAATAAATTCATAAAAGCTTCGCTGGATTGATCTAATTTGGTTAAGGGGACCATATCAGTTACCATTGAATAAATCTGCTTATCGTAAGCTACTCCGCCAAGATTTATGGGATTAATCATCAAATATCTCTCTGAGACGGTTTTTATAATTCGGCCGGCATTTTTCTCATTGACCTCATTAGTCATATTTGTGATCAAAACCGGTTGAATATTTGCAATTTCTTTCCTTAAAGCTTTTGCATCTTCCTCACTGCTCTCATTTGAAATATTTTGCAGCAATTCATTAATTGTTCTAATTTTCAAGTCATTTTTTGGATCCATGGTCTCTTTAACCATGGCAACCAGGGAAGCTTTCCGGCTCACAAGCCGGCTTAACTTGCGATAAACAGTATTGCGAACAAAACCGTAGGCATTTTGGATTGAAACAGGCTGAGGCGTTAAAACCACAATTTGCTTATGAGCTGCCATAAAAAAATCAAGCACATTAAAAGAAGTACCAGCCCCCAAGTCTATAACAACATAATCTGCATCAAGATTAAAAATATTTTGTATAATTTTAACTTTTTGAGCAAACTGTGGATTTGCCATGGAAAGAATTTCACTCGCCCCGCAAAGTAAACGCAAATTATCAACTTCTGTATAAATAGAGATCTCTTCAAGTGAGTTGTATTTGCGGATGATAAAATCATTTAAAGTCCGCGCCGGACTTTTTATCCCCATCAGAGTATGGATATTGGCGCCGCCAAGATCAAGATCCACCAGAACTGTTTCTTTATTCTTTTTGGCCAGCCAAAAGGATAATAAAACGCTGATGATGCTTTTACCAACCCCGCCTTTGCCTCCACCCACAGCCCAGACTTCAGGAGATTTTTTTTTGGGTTGTTCTTTCACTTAATATTTATCCTCCAAAATAAATTATTTTTTTACTAATGAATCCCATAAACTCCAAAGCAGGTTTTGTTCTGCTTCGCTTCCGTTACAATATAGATTCAAGGCCTCTATTTGATGATTAGGCATATCTTTAAATTGAATGCCGATAATAATATTTTCGATTTGATCCTGTTTCACTGTTCTACCCCACTTTATATTACCCAGAATATTTAATTCTTTTTCGTAATTCGGTAAATTAATTATGAGCTTAACGCTTTTGCCCGCCAAATCTTCTGCTGCACCAGCCCAGGTTTTAACGCCAATATCAATGCAGGCTCCGCCAACAGACAAATCCTTAGTCAATCCCCCTATTTCTAATTTATCATTTTGAGGCGAATTTTCAAAAATAACAAGCTTTACCTGGGTCGGAAGTTCATGCCTCCGACTCTTTCGCACTTTCCGCCAACTCCGTTTTCTTGATTTATCAATTGGACTATTAAACAAGCTGCCAATTAAAAATTCAATTTTGGGATATTTATGACAAACTGCTTTAAGAACCGGTTTAGTGATTTTAACTAGTTCAACCTGAGTCAGGGCAAGAACATCAGAGGAAGATTTTATTTCTTTTTCAAAAGGATAAATTTCACCCAAAATATCATTTGCGATAAGATGATTGACAAATGTTGAGTCAGAATCCTGGTTTTCCATTTCATAAGTTATTTCCTTTAATTTTCCGGAAACCACAAAAAAAAGTTCAATGCCTGGATCACCCTTTTTGATTATAGATTTTTCAGCAGGAACCCTGACCCTGACCATGCGCAGCATTATCGTTATTAGCTCAGGATAAGACATCCCGGCAAAAAAACTTTGCAGGGGTGTTTCTTGAAATTGATCATCACGAAGGCTGGAATGAAATTTTTTGCCCTCAGTGTGACTTGGTTTATTAAGGCTCCATTCCAATATCTTGGCCACAATTGCCTGAAGAGTCATCCCGTTATTTACAAAAAGTCCGGATGCTTTATTATAAGCCGTTGATGCATGATCCATATCTTTCCTGGATGCTAAAAGGTCACCATAATAACGATAAAGGTTTGGCTCATCTGGAAATATAGCCAGGAGATTTTCATACTCTTTAAGAGAACTTATTTCCAGGGAACCATCGACAATTCGATCGATAACGCTGTCTTGTTTTTCATAGGTTTCGTTCAATGCCGACTCCTGATTATAAGGGTTTAAAAATCTTTAATGGAATTAATAATTAAATCTATTCGTTGATTCATGATCTCGCTTTTTTTATGCGACAGGCGCATGGTTTCGTAGAGAGGCTGCATTCTTTTATCCAGTTTAAGAAACATCTCTGTGAGATGAGCCAGCCGACCATTAATTTCACTAATTTGCTTTTGAACATCTTCGAGGCTTAGCATTGGTACGGAAGAATCACTTTCTGCCGCAAATAATTTGATCATATCCTCAAGATCATTCTTCTCATCATCGGAAAGGCCGGCATTAAATTCCGGAGTTATATCTTTCGCCATAATAATCCTGTTCCTAAGGGGTGCGATTAACCCTATTTGACCTCGTCATATTTATTTAACTGCTTTTTTATCTTTTCATCAAGCATTGCTATTTTTTGGATAGCGGAATTCAAGGGATCAACAGGTTCAGCAGTGCGCCTGTTTTTTGGCGACGTTCCTTTATGAATGATAATAATACATAGTAATACAATAATGATAATCGTAATAATAATCAGAATAATAATTAAATAATATTGAATATCACCATAATAAGCATTTTTTTGGATAACGGATTTCAAATTATCCTGCAATCCGGTTTTTTCTTTTTCCCCATCATGTTGCAAAGAATCTATATTTTCAGCAGGCTCATTAACTTTGGTTTGGCTCAGATCCGGCTTAGGTGACAAATTTTCCACTGTAAAAATTGTTTTAAGGCTTATGGGCATTTGGTCAGAATCAGGCAATTTTTCAAAAGGAGAATCAACCAATTCCACAGGCAAAGAAATATCAGATCTTTTAGCGACCTTTTTTTCCAGGTGTTTATCTTTGTCAGCAAGAGGTTTGTCTTTATTAGGAACTATATTTAGTTGGGAAACAGGCAAGATTGCTTTAGCCTTTAAAGGCGAAATCAAAAGAGAGCTAATAATGTCCTGACTTTTAATTTTGTAAATATCAATTACATATCGAGCCGGTTTTGAGAGGGGGAAGAATTTGATTCGAAAATCAGGCCACTCTAAAATAATTACAGCAGTTAAATTGCTTTGCTTTTGAAAAAATTCAATACCCATAACAGGACCTGATTTATCAAACGAAATATTACGCTTAAGCGCTTTTCCGGTTTGGCTAAAATTAATTATTACTTTATTTTCATCAGTATTTACAGGCAGTTTAACAGAAAACTCCTTATTGAATTCAAATACAATTCTGGTAAATGATTTATATTCGCCAATCCTGATATCTCGTAAATCAGCGCCTGCTGCTGATCGAATAATTATCACAAATAAAAAAAGAATGAGCGTAATATAAAAAAAAATTAAGCGCTCAATATTATATAATTGTCTTTGTACCAGATTATATCTATTTTTAGTTAAGAATTCTAATTTAGCTGACACTTTAGTAAATAGGCTCAATGTTATAGTAATAATTATTGCAACTCACTGGTGCAAAAAATAATCACCAATCAGTAATTGCCGGAAAAAACAGAAATACCGATCTGTAAAGAATATATATGCGTTGAAACAAAATAGAAAAAATCCGGTTATATGTCAAGGGGATATGTGGTTTGCAACAGGACAAACTCATTTTAGAATTTGCGTTAAATTTGTGTGCAAGTATCCAGCTCCACTCGAAAAAAGCAGGGTATGTGTATAACTCATTGAAATAAAAAAGAAAAAGGAACGGTTTGCCGCCATCCTGCAAAGCATAGGCGACGGCGTTATTTGCATGGATGTCGCAGGAAATGTGATACAGCTTAATAAGGCAGCGGAAAAGTTGACTGGATGGACCGAAAAAGCATCTCTTCGAGCACGGGATTTAACCATGCAACTGCTTACCTTTTCCAAAGGTGGAAAGCCGGTTAAAAAAACAATTCTGATAAAAAAATTAGTAAAAGAGTCTGCCGGTTTTGCCTTAACCCATCTTTTTGATTTTGATGAGCAAATATTCAAAATTAGTCCAATTTTAGGGTTTTTGAAAATTTAAACCTCATAATTCAAAGATATTGCAAATACAGGGCTTTGATTTTTATCAATGTAGTGCCATAATGAAGAATTTAAAAAAGTAACTTGCTGTAATTATAACACTTATTTTTTTTATTCGAAAAGATGGGCTAAGGCGATTCGCCGTGGGTCTGCTTAAAAGTAAGGGAGTTCAAAATGTCTCGCAAAAGATGAGACAACTATTAATGACCCCGCGTATGGTCTTGGATTATTTAAAAATGACGAGAAATAGCCGTTGCGCATCAAAAGGTTAAAAATTAGAACAAATTTATCGAGCCTTCCATTCCTTAAAAATAGTGGGCCGGGATCTGCATAATATTATCGGCCAGGAATTCAATTTTATCTGAGTTATTTACTAATATCCCTAAAGGAGCATTAGTATCTTTTAAAAAATTTTTCAATGCCGTCAGCATCTCTTTTTTAATTTTACGGCCAAGTTTGATCTCAATTGGAATAACACCGAAAGGAGCGTCTATAATAAGATCTATTTCTGATTTGTCCCTGGTTCTGTAAAAATGGAAATCGATTCCTGCGGTTAAGGTACACTGAAAACCTCTTATAATTTCCTCTTCAACAAAAGATTCAAATGAAAATCCGGCAACAGGGTGAATTAACAAATTATCAAGACTATTAATTTTCAAGAGATGATGCAGTATCCCCTGGTCACGGAAAAAACCTTTGGGCATCTTTTGTACTTTCTTTAATTTATTTTTCTCATAACTTCTTAAATTGCGCCAGATAAATGTTTTATGAATTATCTCCAGATATTCTTTTGAGGTAACGGAGCTGACTTCCAAGGCTCTGGCTATGTCTGAATAATTAATAATTTTGCCGGAGTGAAAGGACAGAGTCTGGATAAAAAGACGAAAATTATGAGGGTTGATTCCAGGAAAGAGGCGTTGAATATCTCTCCTGATGTAATCCGAAAAATATTCATCCATCCATAAACCGTAAAACTCAGGAGTATCACAGCCTTTTATCCTGGGCTCCGGGTAACCGCCCAACTGCCAATGGTCGTATATTTGCTTGACATCCAGCTCTGACTTTAGATTTGAAATCCGGTCTAAATCCGGTTTGTCTTGAGAAAGCAGGGAGTAAATTTGAGGGAAAGGTTTTTCATAAAATTCTGCTGCCTTAAATGGCCAAAGTTCAATAGTTGCAATTCGTCCGGCCATACTTTCGGACAACCCTTTGACTATATCAGGAGAACTTGACCCAGTAAGGAGAAATCTGCCGACAGCTTTTCTATCCCGGTCAATGACACCTCTTAATACTTTGAATAATTCCGGGTATTGCTGGGCCTCATCAATAATTGTTTTTTCACTTTGCCGGGCAAAAAAACCTAATGGATCACTGGTTATGAGTTGATAGTCATCCGGTCTTTCCAGATCATAGTATTTCCAATCCGGATGGATATTTTTAATTAGTGTTGATTTCCCACATTGCCGCGAACCAATAATGGCAACAACCGGGAACATGTCCAAAAGCCGGTATATCTTTTTCTCGATCAATCTCTTTTTATACGTCATTTTTAAAGGCTACCTTTAAAAATGACGGGTGTCAAGCAGGAAGTACATTCCATTAACCGCATATGCCAACTGTTTTTAAGGTGCAGGGAGCAGCCAGTTCCAGATTGGTAAAAAAAAACAATATCTTTCCCTTTAATCGTTTCATCACCTTTCAAAAAGCAGGATGTGTGCCAGGGAGACGGGGAAAATGCCCCCTTCTTTCATTATCCCGGCAGGTTTCACGATATCATGCTAATGTGTATTCTATGCGGATCGATAAAACAGACTGATCACCGTAATTATTTTTAAGTCCAACTTCTTCAGGCTTTATTTCTTATTCCAGTTTGCAGCCCTTTTTTCCAGAAAAGAGGAAATCCCCTCCTGGCCCTCGGAAGAGACTCGTAATTTGGCAATTTCACCGGCCGTATAATCCCGCCGTTCTGCACTTTCTTTTGTAAAAGCCACATCGTTAATAACCAGTTTGTTGGCATGAATTGCCTTTGGACCATTTTTAAGCAGAATATTGGCAATTTTATCCACCTTTTCATCCAGTTCCTCCTCAGGTACCACTTCATGCAAAAGACCAATCTGGAGTGCTTTTTGAGCATTGATCAATTCACCGGTTAAAAAATAGCGCCTGGCCTGACGAGGTCCTATGGCATTTATCACATAAGGCGAAATAGTAGCCGGAGCCAGTCCCAGTTTGGTTTCAGTAAGGGCAAAAACAACTTTTTGCGTTCCAACGGCAATATCGCAGCAGGATACCAATCCAACACCGCCGGCATAGGCTGCGCCATTTACCCTGGCAATAGTGGCTTTGTTAAGGCTGTTGAGACGATACATTAAATCAGCAAGTTTTTCAGCGTCTTTTTTATTAGTCTCCATATCATAATTGATCATGGAACGCATATAATTCAGATCGCCGCCTGCTGAAAAGCTTTTACCGATTCCAGTTAAAATCACAACCCGAACCTGATCATTTTTCGATAGATCTTCAAGGTGGCCGGTCAAAAGCGCGATAACTTCATCATTAAACGCATTATGAATTTCAGGTCGGTTGAGGCTGAGTCTGGCAATACCCTTTGAATCTATTTCGCAGATAACCATTTTTTTCTCCTTTTGACTTGATTCTTAATGAATAAGATTTGGTAAAAAAGTGATGATTTGAGGAAAAAGCATTAAAATTATAATACAAAGCAGATAGGCCGGCAAGAAAAAAATAACTCCTTTAAACACCTCTTCCAAAGGAACATCTTTGGCCATTCCACCTACCACATAAGTTGTAGCGCCGACAGGCGGGGTAACAGCTCCTAATGTGGTGATAACCGTAATAGTTACACCAAACCAGATTGGATCATAGCCCAGCTCACTTGCTACCGGGAAAAAGATCGGAATGGTAATCAGCAATAATGCCAGGGCATCCATGACAGCTCCACCGATTATATAAATAAAAAAAATAATTGCCATGATAAGAAAGTCGGGCATGCTAAGCCCTGTTACCCAGTTTGCAATATCATAAGGAATCCGGGTTACTGCCAGAAAACGGCCAAAAATCATGGCACCGGCTATAATAGTGATCACCATGCAGGATACTTTCAGAGTGTCTTTTATTGCAGATAGAAAACCCTGCCAGGAGAGCTGCCTTTGAATCAGGCTGATTGCCAAAGCAAAAAATGAGCCGGCTGCGCCTGCTTCAGTGGGGGTAAAAAAACCAAAATAGAGACCTGACATGACCAGCACAAAGAGAAGCAGCATCTCAATGGCCCCGCCCAGGGATTTGATCTTTTCCATAAAAGTGGTTTTGGGCCCGGCAGGACCCCAACTCGGGAATTTAAGGCATATCAATAAAATGGTTATCACCAATAAGGCGGCCAGTACAACCCCAGCCCCAATGCCCCCATAAAATAATCGGGTAATGGAAAGTTCCGTGGATAATCCAATAACGATCAGAACTACACTGGGAGGAATTACCACGCCAAGGGTGGAACCGCAGGCCACAGCGCCTGTACTGAGTTTATCGTTATATTTAAATTTTTTCATCTCAGGCAAAGCAACGGTAGTCATGGTGGCGGCTGTGGCTGCATTGGAACCGCAAATCGCGGAAAAAGCAGCGCAGGCCATAACCGTTGCCATGGCAATTCCGCCCTTGATATGGCCCACCCATTTATAGGCAGCATTATAAAGTTTTTCATTGACCCCTGAATAAAATGCCACCTGTCCCATGAAAATAAACAGCGGGATAACTGTTAAGCCATATTTGGAAAAGGTATCCCATAGTACCGAGCTGACCATATTCATTCCAGCCTTTACGGAAACCACATAGCAAAAACCGCCAAAGCCCACGATTGCCATGCCAAAACCCACTGGAGTGCCTAAAAGAAAAAGCACTAACAGAAGAATTACTACCCCTGAAATACCAACTATGGCCAGGCTCAAGGAGTCACCTCTCTTTTTGCCGGAATTAAGCGAATCAGATCCAAAACAAATTCCAGCGCTAATACAGCACAGCCAAAAGCAGCAATATAGATAAAAGGATAATAGATAATTCGCAATGTTTCCGTTATTTCACCTGTAGCTCGCAAAACAGCTGCCTTATCAGCGAGGTGCCAGGCAGCCATGCTGAAAAAAACCGCGCATATTATGCTGTTAATAATTGCCAGCACTTTGCGGGTTGTGGCCGAAAACCTGTTAATCAGCACATCCACTGCAATATGGCCGCGCTGTCTTTGGGTGTGGGCCAGGGCCAGTACCGTTATCATTGCTCCAAAAAAACCCATTAATTCAAAAGTACCCCTGATTGGCAGCCAGACCAGCCTGAAGAAAATATTACTGCATGTCAAAAGGATCATGGCTAATAAAAAAAGTCCGCCGGTAAAAAGCAGGGTCCTGTTTAATTGTCTGTTTATGGTTTCTAAAAGTTCCATTTTTATCAGCCGCCATATTTTTTAATCAATTTTTGGATGTCATTTACTATCTCTTGTCCGGAAAATCCCTTTGCATTGGCCTTTTCAATCCATTTTTGAATCATAGGTTCCAGCTTTTTATTCCATAAAATTTGTTGCTGGTTTGAAAGCTCAATAAACTCTACCTGGTTGGTTTTTTTAGACCAGCTGATTGCTTCTTTGACATGGTTGTCCATATAGTTGCCTGTCCACTTAGTTTGTTCTTCAATCAGATCTTCCATTATTTTTTGGACATCCTTTGGCAAACTGTTCCAGCGTTCAAGATTCATTACCACGGCAAACGGGTAAATAGCTGTATTGGTCAGGGTAACATATTTGCAGATTTCAGCGAATTTAAGATCTTTCATAACTTCCAGAGAGGAGAAAACGCCCTGAACAACTCCTTTTTGCAATGCCTCTGGAGTGGCTGACATGGGCATGCCTATCTGATTGGCGCCCCAGGCTTTTAATATCTGGGCTGCACCGCCGGAGGCTCGCAAATCCATGCCTTTGATATCCTGAAAATTTCTAACAGCCTTTTTGGACATAATATTGGAAGGAGCTGTGGTAAAAACAGCCAGTACCTTGACTTTGGCAAAAGCCCTGGGCTGATATTTATTGAAAATGTCTAAAAGTATCATACTGCCTGCGCGCGCGCTTGAAATTCCTAAGGGCAGGCTGGTGGCATTAGTAACTACAAAACGGCCGGGCTGATAGGCCATGCAAAGGTTACCAATATCAGCCTGCCCTGCAATAACCCCGTCCATCATATTTTTAGCTCCCAGAAGGGTGCCCCCTGGGTAAGTATTAATTAGAACTTTACCTTTGGTTCGTTTTTCAACTTCGGTTTTCCAATATTCCATCTGAACACAGGGAAAGGTTGGGGCCGGTGGAAAATTGGCATAGCTAAGTTTTATTACCCCAGCCTTAGCCGGTGTAATTAGAAAAGATACTGTTAACAGAATAAAAGCCATGGTGAGTAATGAAAAAATGCTTAATTTTTGTTTCATTTTGTAAATCTCCTTATTTAAAGTTCATAATTTAGTAAAATCAATCTCCATTACGGTGGTCAAAGACGCGCTTGCTTTTTCTTTGAGTACGGGGCAAATCTCCGTAGCCTGTAATTTCCACCTGAGTGCGCACCAGAATTTTCTTTCTGATTTCAGCGGCAATTAACTCAGCTGTTTTTTGGTCTTCATCTGCGGGGCTGTTTTGTCCCCGTTCTACCTGGATTATCATCAAATCCCGCCCGTTTTCGCGCTGCTTGAGATGAATTTGATATTCACTGCCGACCTGATCAAAATTACTGAGCAAATGATCGATCTGGCTGGGATAAATATTGACTGCCCGGTAAATAAACATATCATCGGTACGACCTGTAATGTGGTCATGCATGGGAAAAGGAACCCGGCAATCGCAGGGCTTTTCAATCAGCCGTGTCAAATCATGCGTCCGGTACCGGATTAAGGGCGCGGCTTGTTTATGCAATGTAGTAACCACCAGTTCTCCTGCCTGACCCGGGGGCAGCGGGGTTAAAGTCACAGGATCGATGATTTCAAAAATAAAATGATCCGCCCAATAATGAATGCCCTGGTGAAGAGAGCAGTCCAGGCCGGTTCCCGGCCCATAGAGCTCGGTCAAACCGTAAATATCATAAATATGTTCCACCTGCATCAGCTCTTTGATGCGAGAGCGCATGCTCTTACTGCAACGTTCAGCCCCCAGTATTATGGTTTTTAATTTTGTTTGATCAACCAGGTTACGGGTATGAATCTCTTCCGCCATTAATAGAGCCATCGAAGCTGTGGAACAAAAGACTGTAGCTTTCATATCCACCAGCATTTCACAATGCATTTCAGCATTGGCCGGCCCCACTGGAATTGCCATTGCACCAAGTTTTTCGCAACCAGCCTGGAAACCGGCTCCTGCTGTCCACAAACCATATCCCACTGCTATTTGTACCCGGTCTTTTGGCCCAACCCCTGCCAGTTCATAACAGCGGGCAAACATATGAGCCCACAGATCAACATCTTTTTGAGTATAAGCCAGTACCTTGCGTTTTCCAGTAGTACCGGATGATGCATGGATGCGAATAATATCTTCAAAGGGAACACTGAGCAAAGGAAAGGGATAACCTGTCTGTAAATCTTCCTTATCGGTAAAGGGCAAGTGCCGGATATCTGCTAAACTTTGAATATCTTCAGGTTTAACACCAGCTGTATCTATCTTTTTTTTATAAAACTGCGAATTTTGGTACGCATGTTTCACAGTCCATTTCAGGCCCTTTAGTTGTATTTGCTCTATTTTTTCAGGGGTTAAGTCATAGGGAATAAAACTCATACCAAACTCCTTTATTCATTACGCCCCTCACTAAAACCGGTATTAAAGGCTTTAAGGGCTGTGTGATGGAAATTTTTATTATTTGCCAGGCGTTGGCTTAAAACTATTTCAAGATCCTGGCTTGTACAAAACAGGTTTGATGCATTACCGGCTTTGGCCATTGCAAATCCAAGCATAATCAAATTTATTGATCTGAAATTATCGATTTTTTGGGCCAGATGATTGGCATCAATTGCAATAAAGCTGCTGTTTTTAGTTTGCCTGGGCACTTGCTTTTTGTTTACCACAGCCCAGGAATCCGGTTTAAGATAATGCTTATGAGCCTCAAAAGCTTCAGCCTTTAAGGCAATCAATCCATCTGCCTGAAAAGGCCTGATTAACGGACTGTAGAAATTACCGACTTTTAAATGTGATAGAACAATGCCTCCTCGCTGAGCCATGCCGTGGGTTTCTGCGGTAAAGACAGGCAATCCTTTTAATATTGCCGTTTCAGCCAGAAGGCGGGTGATAAATAAGACTCCCTGGCCGCCTACACCACTGATCACATATTGCTGATTTTGAATTTGCTGCATGATCTTTTTATTCCTTTTGAGGTATAATTGCATTTTTAGGACAAATATGGAGACAAACACCACACTCAATGCATAAAAGCTGATCAAGAATAACCTTTGTTTCTGTTTCATTCAAAGACAGGGCCGGACATTCAAAATGTTTCACACAATAACCGCACCCGTCACACTCTTTTGCGATTTTAACAGGGATTGCAAAAGCCTTTCTTTCTGCAGGGGATATGTTCAATACGCAGGGATGACGCGCAATAACAACGGCCGGGCCTTTTGCACGGCTGTATTGAACGGCTTTTTTTAGCAGTTTAATAAAATCCTGCAACTCATAAGGATCAGCGGTTTTGCAATAACTGACCCCGCATCCTTTTACAAGGGCAGCTATATCAACAGCATGTAAAGGTTCATCCAAAACACCAACTCCGCTGGCCGGAGTGGGCTGATTCCCGGTCATGGCGGTTGTCCTATTGTCTAAAATCACCAGTACAAATTGAACATTTTGTACTACAGCATCAATTAAGGCTGGAACACCAGCATGAAAAAAAGTAGAGTCACCGATTGTAGCGATAATATCCGGACGTTTTTCTTCATTTTTATGGGCATGATAAAAACCTGCGGCCTGACCAATGGCCGCTCCCATGCATAAAACAGTGTCAACCGCCCCAAAATTTAAGCCAAGGGTATAACAGCCGATATCACTTGGATAGATTCCTTTGGGCGCAGCCTTTTTAATGGCAAAAAAGCTGGCTCGATGGGGACAACCTGCGCATAAAGTAGGCCGTTTACCTGGAACTTGCGGCAAGTCAACTGGGCTATACTCTTTTTCGCAGAAATCGCATATCAGTTTTTCAATTATTTCCGGAAGCAGTTCACCTACAACCGGGACCATACCGGAAAGTTTACCCTTTATTTTAGCATGATCAGCCAGTTGCATTTCAATAATACCGGTGGTTTCTTCTATCACCAGGATATTGGTATAATCATTTAGAAGATGGTTTTTAAATTCAGTATGGAGCGGATAGGGTTGCAAAACCTGATATAGAGGTATTTTTCCCCACAGGCCCAGCTCTTTTAACAGCTCTTTGCTATGGGCTGCAGCAACTCCTGAAACAACTATGGCGTTATCTGCTTTTGCCTCAGGATTTAATAAAAGCGGAGCAGTTGCAAGATGGGCGGCAATGGCCTTTAATTTCTGTTCCAGTTCTTTGTGGAGCTGAAAACGAAATTTTGGAGTAGCCGCCCATCTAAGAGGATCTTTTTCAAAATCCGGTAAATTTTTTACAAAAACGATCTCTTCCAAAATAACATCCTGGCGGGCATGGCAAACCCTGGTCGTTGGACGAATCATTACTGGAATGTTAAATGCTTCTGAAAGTGTATAGCCCAGCTCGATCATTTTTTTTGCCTGGGCAGGAGAATCCGGGTCCAGTACCGGGATTTTGGCCATCATGGCCATTAAACGGCTGTCCTGTTCGGTTTGGGATGAGTGAGGACCTGGATCATCAGCGCTGATAATTAAAAAACCCTTTTTAACTCCCATATATGCGGCACTCATTAAGGGATCTGAAGCAACATTTAAACCAACCTGTTTCATACTTACCGCACTTCGCAAGCCTGTAATACAAGCGGCATAGGCAATCTCAAAGGCAACTTTCTCGTTTATGGCCCACTGAGTATGCATGGAAAGCCTGTTCTGCTTTTGTTCAGCAGCGACAGCAGATAAAATTTCCGAAGCCGGTGTCCCTGGATAAGAGGTTGCCACAGCACACCCGTTTTCTACAAGTCCTCTGGCAATGGCTTCATTACCAAGCATAAGTTTTCGTTCCGGCACTTTATCTTCCTCCTGATTTTTTATATCAAAAAACAAAAAAACCGACACTTTTGGTTAAAAGCGCCGGCCTAAAAAAAAGCTATGATTCGCTTTCAACCAATTAGGTGAAGCTTCTCACAGCTTAAATCTATTTTTAAAAGTGGTGAGCTGACTTCACAAATTTAGCCGCCACCAAAACCAGTTTTGAAAAATCATTTTTAACTTTCCTTTAAAAAAATTTGTTGTCAGCATAAACAAAATAAGAATGATTTGTCAATATAATATTTGAATGTACGCCAAGATTAAAATTTTAGCCGAAATAATGCAAATTCCTGAGCTGATTTTTAATGGCTATTGAGCATATAGCATTCCTTGAATATCTTTGATGATCTTGGATCTATAATAATTTATCGATGCATCTGAAGTCATAACCATATCAAGTTGTCTGGTGTGGATGGTTAGATAGCCGAGAATTTTCAGATGTTCTATCATGAATTCCATCTTCCTGTCCTCCAGGCGTGCTGTTAAATGATCTTTTCTTAATTCCACCCTGAAATCATATTCTTCCAATATTTCTTTTACAAATAAAACTCTTTTCTGTCTTCGCTCATAATTGGCCGCCCCTCCCATGAACTGAAAACTGATGTGATTCTCATTTGACCTTTCACTAACCATGGCTTCAATGGTAGAAAAATGAAAACCAAGACGTGAGGAAAGACTACAATAATTTTTTGAAATCATAAAATAATTTCGACTTGCATACCGGGAGCGCACGCCTGGAGTTAATGCCGTATTTGCCGTGGCCTCAAACATGACCGACATAAGACCCTTTCCATTAATAGGAGGCGGCCCCTCCCATGGAACAGCGGCAATCCCTTCCCAGAGAGCCAGCATTGGAATACAGGTAATATCTTCAAGTTTAATATATTTTCCATCAATCTCTTTTCTAAATCCATCGTCCAGATTCAAGACCCACCACTGCATGGCAACATCACAAAAAAGCTGTTTGGAGGATCGTTCAGGGAAATGATGGTCTTTACCAAACCGGAACATTTCAGAAACTACTTTTTCGTGGCAGAATCGGGTGATATCATGAAAAGTTATGCAATGCTTTGGGCTGAATTCATGAGAGTCAGGGTCGATAAGATTCAATGGAATAATATGCCGGCTTGCACCTTTAGCAGCTTCAAAAACCGGACTTCCTTCCATCAAATTTTTCGGCAACACCCTTTCTTTCAATAAAACATCATTGCGCCCCTCATATATTCTTTGAGTATCGGCATCTACAGTGATCAACTGCCCGTTTTTCAGAGCATCAAGTGCATGACTTATCCCAAAAATTGCAGGAACTCCAAACTCTCTTGCCACATTTGCAAGATGGCCGGTTATACTGCCTTGCTCTGTTATTACGGCAGCAGCCCGATTAAGAACCGTGGCCCAGCGGGGCAAAGCCTGCGCCGTTATAAGCACTGCCCCTTCAGGGAATTGAAGGACGTCCATATCTTTTTTTATAATAAACACAGGCCCTGCTCCAACGCCTGGGCAGGCAATATTTCCTCCCTGCAAAATAATTCCATATGGATTTTTTCCCACAGGTAATTCAATATCATTTCTCTTTTGTACCTCTAACTGCTTAAGAGGCCTGCATTGGAGCAAGACTGTAGACCCGTCTTTCCGAATGGCCCATTCAATATCCTGGGGAAAGCCGTAATGATTTTCAAATTTTATTGCCAGGCGTGCCAGTTCCAGCACTTTTTCATCTTCTATAGAGGCAAGGCTTCCTTTATTGCCCTTTATATCAATTTTGCGAACACCTTCATCAGGATAACATACAAACTCATGCTCTTTTAAAGGAATTTCTCTTTTAATAATTTTCATGGGATTTTTTCTGGAAATTATAAAAAGATCCGTGGCAGAGCTTCCGTCAACAACTGCCTTTGGAAGACCCCATGCGGAATTAATATAAACTGTATCGTCTTTTATATTCATTGGGTTTTTAGAATAGATAACACCCCCTGAAACAGCGTCAACCATACTGGTACATCCTGCACACATAGCAACATCTTCATCTTTGATACCACGGTTGAGTCGATAGGCCATGGCCTGCAAACCATATTTTCCGGCAATAATCTCCTTATAGGTCTGAAAAATATTTTCACTGCTTATATTAAGCATAGAACGATATTGCCCTGCAAATGATGTTTCTGCAAGGTCTTCCCCAAGGGCGCTGCTTCGCATGGCAACAGTGACCCCTTTCCCATCCTCTTTTTCAAGCATGCTATATTGTTTTGAGATGGCCTCTTTAATGTCCTCAGGAATGGAACCATAAATAATCAACTGCTGTATATCAGCGCTTAGTTCATAAAGCTGATCAATACGTCCAATATCAGCGACCTGAATGCGGCGATCAATCTCTGCCTGCAAATCATTATGCGCCATAAATTTATAATAAGCCTTAGCGGTAATGGCAAATCCATTAGAAACCTCTATTGCTACCCTGTTTTTAATTTCTCCAAGGTTTGCCATTTTGCTTCCAACCTGATCTGCAAAGTCTTTGTTAATTTCTTTCAAGGAGATTGCCAGGCGGCCATCCTCAATATGTATATTTTTTACGAGAAAGGGATTAATTTGTATTTGTATTTCTTTAAATTTTTCGTAGAGTTCTTCATATTTTCCAGGGGCAAGTTCATTGAGATGTTTGATGATCTGCCAGACATTGGCAGAGACCAGGGTACACCAGGCATTGATATGTGTCATTCCAAAAGGATTTTGGCCATGCAGGGCATCTTCTATTTCAGCCATTATATCAAGGGCCTTATTATTGGCATTCAAAAGCAGCTTGAAATGATGATACCTGGCTTTAAAGGCATTTCTGAGTTTTCTAACCTCAGACTCATCCAGTGTTTGCTTTTTGAAAAAAAGGCTTTTTATTTTTTCAAATACCTGTCCCATAATAATGACCCATAATAATGCCCCATAATAAAATAATATGCTGCTATGGCTTAAGGGTTCGCGCAAAAATAAAAAAGGCCAAAGGCAAGAAAAAATGCAAAACCCGTCTTTGGCCTTTTATATAAAAAGGACTCATATGATCATTTACTTTCCTGAAAATTTCAAAATTAATGATCCTCCAACTGAAGCCCCCACCCTTCAAAAAGATACATAATCCCAAAGCCATACCACATTGTATATATTACATAGAAAATCAAAGAAAAGATAACAATGCCTAACCTGTCGGTTATTTTTTGAGGTTCGATTTTATAATAATTATAAGAGGTCTCGACAGCCTTCTTTTTTAGCGAGGTAACAACCTTTGCCGCTTCAAACATTTTCTGCCTTTTAAAATCCTTGTCCATCTCCTCACATGCCTTCCACCAGTTATAAAGAGCCTGCCTTTCATTATATCCGTACTTATCAGCAATGGTTTTGCCGTCATTTTTATACATGCTGTCTGCATCATTCAGACAATTATCAAGGATCTTGCCGAAATCGCCGGTAACCTTTAATTTATTATCCGACACATCTGCCAGGGCACCGGCTTTTCTAAATAATGAGGCTGTCTGCTGGGCATGTTCCTTATCAGCTAAATCAAGGGTAATGCTGATTGATTTGCCTTTGAATTTATCTGTTTCCTGTTTGACCTTTGGTATATAATATGCTGAGCCTTTTGATATTGAATTATAAAGAGCATCCAGATATTCCAGACCGTTCTTATCGCCGAATACAGGGGAAAAGATTATAATCAACACAACGAAAAAAACAAGCACCATTATTGCCCCTGAAAAAAATATCTTCTTTTTTGCAATCATGATTTCACCTCCTCGCCCTTTAAAACAGCAATATTTTTCAGAAAGGTGCCAATCACCCAGACTGAAAATATGGATATTACAATAAAAAATGCCCATACACCAATGCTCTCAAGCACGGCGCCTGTTTTTTTTGATATGGCAATAACCTCCATGTCTCCAAGTTTTGCAGGAAGTGCAAAGATTCGGTTGACAAAGCCGGCCAAAACAGCCATGGCATAAAAACCTCTAATCGTAATACCGGGAACAACTTTGGTTACCATTGCACCTATCTGTATGCCGACAAGAGAACCAAGGAGCATACCCATTGCAAGGGTGTAAAAGATAAATCCATAGATAGCATATTGACTTATTGCCGCATATCCTGCTGTAAACACGATCTGGAAAATATCCGTACCTACCGTGGTCATGGATGATACACCCATTATGTAAACAAAAATGGGAAATGTCAAAAATCCTCCGCCAACCCCCATAATACCGGCTGCAAGCCCGACTAAAGCGCCGCTTAAGACCAGAAAAACCCAGGAAATGCTACGCCCACCAGGCGTAAGATCATTATCAAAACGGATCATTGGAGGAATTTTTATTCCCTGAAGTTTTTTCGGGAGGCTTCCAAGATCCGCCCCTTCCGCGCTTCCACCATGGGCATCTCCTATGTCTCCTGACTTTCGGGCCTTTAAAAAATCAATCAATGCATAGGTCCCAAGAAACCCCAGCATAAGTGAATATACGGTTGTGATAAAGGCATCGCTCAACACGGGGTTAAGCTCATACAACACACGGTTGACAAGCCCTCCCGCTGTTGCCCCTAATATGGCGCCTATAAGAAAAACCATTGCCAGGGGCACAGAAACATTCCCCAGTTTTCTGTGAATTACACTCCCCATAATGGCCTTGGCAAAAATATGAAACAGGTCAGTTCCAACTGCCAGAATACCTTTTATGCCGGCACTCATAAGAGCCGGCGCAATGATAAAGCCGCCGCCGGCACCGATGCAGCCGGTGATTAGTCCAGCGCCCAGGCCGATAAGTATGGAAACGATAAATATCCCTGTTGAATAAAAGGCGGGACTATAGGCCTTTTTCCCGCCCAGCAAATCAGGCAGTGCTTCGCTGATCTGGTCGGCAAAGGCAACGCCGAGCAGGATAATAGGGATTATAAATAAACCTAATATAATCATGCGTTTTTTATCACCAAATATGGTGTTTGAAACATCAATTTCCCACTTTGCATGGGCTCTTGCGCCCATCATCATAAATTTACCCCATTGACTAAAAAAATTCATTTTAACTCAATTTCCTTTCAACCTTTCCAGATTTTTTATTTTTTCTTCCTGTATTAATTTTTTCTTATAAGCGTCTTGAAGTTTATAAACAAGTTCATCAATATCAACAGGCTTCATAAGATAATCAAAAGCTCCGATTTCCATTCCTTCGACGGCGACTTCCATACTCGCGTGACCTGTCAGCATAACAACCTCTGTTAAAGGAAAATCGTTTTTTATTTCCCTTAAAGTTTCTATCCCGTCCATGCCCGGCATTCTCACATCCAGCACAACAACATCCACGGTATTATGCTTAAGCATCTTAAGGGCATTTTCACCATTTTCAGCCCCTTTAGCATCCAGTTTGCGTTTTTTAAGCCGCTTTACCAGGGTTTCAAGAAATTCTTTTTCATCATCTACAATCAATACACTAAAAGAGTTCACTGGGTCACCCTCCTTTGCGGACTGCTTCCAGAATCTTATCCACAAGTTCCTGAAGTTCACATGGTTTACTCAAATAATCAAAGGCACCTTGTTCAATGCCTTCTTTGGCAGCCCGCTCGGAACCGTGTCCGGTAAGCATTATAACCGGCATTTTCGGCACCATTTTCTTGAATATTTTGAGGACTTCGATGCCGTCCATGTCTTCCATCTTAAGATCCAGCACAGCCGCATCAAAATCCTGTTTGCGCAATGCCTGTATGGCATCCGTGCCGCTTAACGCCTTTGTGGTATCTATTCCGCGTTTTGACATTCTGTTGGCAATAACATTAACAAAACCTTCTTCATCATCCACAAGAAGGAGCTTAATGCGATTAGTCCGGTCAATTATTTGATCTGACATAATAATACCTGTAAGTGCAAAAAATTGATATCCTATGCACACACTTCAATAATTATAGCGTCTGTAGCTTTTTATAAGCCGTGGGTGGAAAGAGCCTCTTTGACCTGGGCCTCTTTGATTTTTTCTTCATGATCCCGTTTTTTCTTGGTAGCTTCCTCAACTTTGAGCATTAGTTGCTCCAGATCACAAGGTTTCATTAAATAATCATAAGCGCCCGCCCTCATTCCATCAATGGCTGATTCCACGGTAGCATGGCCGGTAAGCATAATTATTTCTACCAGGGGATGAACCTTTTTGATTTCGCCAAGTGTTTGAATCCCATCCATGCCCGGCATTTTTACATCCAGAATAATAACATCAAGGTTTCGATTCTTGTCGAGTTTTTCAAGGGCTTCCTGCCCGCTAAAGGCCATGATTACTCTTAAATTCCTTTTCGTCAGCCGCTTTGTCATTGTTTCCACAAAGGGGACTTCATCATCGACCAGCAATACAAATGGTGCGTTCATAATTATTCTCCTTTATTCTATTAATATTATAATCCCTAATCAGGGTTTTTTTATCCATTATTATTATCATTATCTATTTCGCTTATTCCTGAAATTGAAATATAAACACGAAATTTGGTTCCAGAGCCCTTTGTGCTTCTGACTTTTATTTCACCTCCTAATTTTTTGATGATTCCATAGCAGATGGATAAACCTAAACCTGTTCCTTTGCCGACCGGCTTGGTAGTATAAAAGGGATCAAATATGCGATTAAGATTGGCAGCGGCAATTCCTTGACCATTATCATCAACACCGATAATGATATTATTTTCTTTCTCGATAGTTGTTATATTAATCTCACCGCCATCTTTTCCCATAGCATCAAGGGCGTTATTAATCAAATTTAAAAACACCTGCTGCAATTCTGACTGTGATACCCTTAAAGAAGGCAACTCCTCCTGAAAATCTGTATTTATGGTTACATTCGCATATCGCGCCCTCTGGGATGAGAGAGCGACAAGTTCTTCCATCATTTCATTTATGTGGACATCCTGAATCCTTGAGTCTGTTTTTCTTGCAAAACTGAGCAGTTTATGGGTTATCTCCTTACAGCGTTTACCCTGGGTATTAATCTGTTTCAATGCTCTTTTAAATTCATCCAGATTTTCACCTTCCTTAAATTCTTCCTCCTCCAGAAGATCTCCTATCCATCCGGCCTCTTCTACCATAATAGCAACGGGATTATTAATTTCATGGGCAATGCCGGAGGCCAATTCGCCTATTGATGCCAGTTTGCCGGTCTCTACTATCTGCTCATTCATAATCTCTTTCTCCTGATCGACTTGAGAAATAAGAGCAATCAACCTTTTTGACAGGACAAATGCCATTGTTATAATAGCAAGCCCACCTATCAGGATAAATATTATAGCGACTTTCAGGGTATTCGTGAAGTCTGAAAATGCATCAGATGCCCTTTGCTGAAAAATCAGCAGCCAGTCACCATGTTTTAGAAAGGCTGCCACATAAATATTTTTATTTCCTGCTTCATCCTGTCTTTCAACTATGTGTATTTTTTCCTTTGCTTTTTCTCCATAGCCAAGAAATTCCGTATAGGGCTTACTATCCGGATTAATTTCCAGAAGGGGTTTGGTCTGAAATTTGCCTTCCTTGTTGAGGATAAAGGCGAACCCTGTTTCACCAACATGAATTTCCTGCACCAGATTATTAAAGGCTACAAAATCTATAGTAGCCCTAAGTATCCATGTCTTTTCATCCCACGTTTCCCTTACTGCGATGATAAAATGAGGTAAGCCGCGAAGCCCCAAAAAAACATCGCTTTTATAATACTCTCTTTGCAAGGCCTGTTGAAACCACTCTGCTTTTGCATATTGGGCCTGCCCCAGCTTAAATGGCCCTGCATAGGCAACCTGTCTGCCCTCGGCATTGATAACTCCAAGGTCCACAAAAACACGGCCAAAACTCTGCTGAAGAACATCCAGACGATACTGCAAAGAGACATCATCACTTATTTCGTCAAAACGGCAGGTTTTTGCCAATGCCTGAATATTAGCCAGTTTTTCTACAAGAAAGGTGTCAATATTTTGTTTATGCTTGCGAACCAACTCTTCAAGATGAGCTTCAACCTTTTCATGATAAGATATTTTGAACTGGTAAAGAATAATACAACTTACAAGAATCAAAGGTGTTATGGAGACAATGATAACCCATGAGAGCAAATTCCTTTTTAGCACACCATAAGAGCTGCTCTCTTTTTGTTTAGCCATGTTCATATAAAAGGATACTCCTTAAAAGCCCGCGTATCTTAGGGTGTTTAGTCTAATTTTAAATCAAAGCAATTTT
>JASFBJ010000155.1 GCA_030149585.1 Desulfobacterales bacterium
CACGCCATCCTCCAACCTCCAAATGAGGTTTTACTGACAGCCATGAAACTTTTTCCTTTAATATCGGCCAGGTCTTTAATATCGTCACGGTCCGATCTGCAAAATACTACTCCGCCAAATACTGTATATGAACCCCCAAGGCGCATATTTTTCAAAGTAGCAATACGGTTTATACCATGCAATGCTTCAATTTCCACATAGATAGAAGAATTGGCCAGGACAAAATCGATTTCACCTCTTTCAACAGCTCCATAAATTTTCTCAAAATCGAGAGGTATAATAACAAATTTCCGGCCGGTAATTTTTGATCCAATATATTTTGCAGTAGGTGACCACTTCTGAAGACATCTCTCAGTTCCTCTTTTTGCCAGAACACCAATTTTCACAAGAGTCTTTTCGCCACAAAAGGCTTCTGCGTTTAGCAAGAAAAACAACGAGAAGAAGATCAAAACAGCAATCCTTGTTATTTTATACAATATTCTATTCCTTTTCAGTCTTTAATTTTCCGGTGATATCATTTGGGTAGCAAACAAGCATTATTTTGCCGTCAAATTCTCTTATCCTTGCACTTGGGGTTCGCGCTACTCAACCAGATCCGGTTCTACCTGAAGACGGATAGTAAAGGTCGTCCCTTTTCCAACTTCACTCTCCACGTCAATCGTCCCCTGATGCTTTTTAATTATGTTATATGCCATATTAAGCCCAAGGCCTGTGCCTTTACCAACTTCTTTGGTAGTAAAGAAAGGATCGAATATTTTTGGAATAACTTCAGGTGGTATGCCGCTTCCTGTATCACTGATTTTTATTTCAACATGCTCATTATAAGCCAAAGTGGAAATTTTAATCTCTCCTTTCTTATCAATGGCATGAGCGGCATTAACAAAAATGTTTGTAAAAACCTGGTTCATGCGCTGAGGATAGCATTTAACCAAAGGAAGTTCGCCAAGATCTTTTATAACCTCTGCCTTATACTTTAATTCATTCCAGACAATATTAAGTGTACTCTCTATTCCCTTGTTGATATCGGTATGCTCAAGTTCCGCTTTGTCAACATGGGCAAAGTCTCTTAAATCAGCAACAATCTTTGCAACCCTGTCCATACCTTCAAGTGATTCTGCTATAACTTTCGCATAGTCGTCCTGGATAAAATCAATGTCTATTTCATCCTTTATTATTTGAATATCTTTGAGCGCTTTTTGAATAGACTTATCTTCTTTATTTAATACTGCCTCAAGAATTCCATAGCTTTCCAGGAGCTCTGTTAAATCTGTCCGGTATTCCTCTATTATTCCCAGGTTGCTTTTAACAAATCCCACAGGATTATTGATCTCATGGGCAACACCTGCTGCAAGCTGCCCGATGGATGCAAGCTTTTCAGCCTGGAGAAGCTGGGACTGGGTATTTTGAAGATCACTTAGAGCCTTTTTTAATTCTGAAGTCCTCTCCTCCACCATTTTTTCAAGATTTTCACTGTAGTTTTCCAGTTCTCCTCTGGCAGCCTTTAAGTTTTGTATCATCTTCTTAAAGGCATGACCAAGAAGCCCTATCTCGTCTTTTGAATTTACTGTGATTTCCTGATCCAGATTTCCACAGGATATGGTTTTTGCAAAATTGGCAAGATCGGTAATAGGCTTTGAAATAGATTTAGACAAAAAAAATGAACAGGTTATTGCCAGCATAAGGATAAGACCGCACCACTCCATATTGCGTATAATTAATGCTTTAATAGCATCATCCACCGGCTGTCGGGAAAGCCCTATGAAGACATACCAGATTTCTTTTCCTATGGTAAGAGGACGGACTATAAGAATTCCATTTTCTTGTTTTTCTTTGTAGAAATGATTTTGCAGCAAAGTATCCTGATCAAAGAGCAGGGAGGAGTCTATTTCCTCGCCATAATATTTTTTTTCACTGGCCAGATAGACCTCGCCGTCAGGTTTGATAACCTTGGCATAAATCACTTCGCTGCATTCGGATTCACATGTTTCCTGGAGCAATTTTTCCACAAAAATCCAGTTTAATGACCAGAATGCACTCTCAGTACTCAATGCAATATGCCTGGCCATATGCCTGCCTGTTTGAATCAGTGCTTCGGTCAATACTTTCGATTCCTCTTTGACAGCAAGATATGTGCTCATCCCCACTGATATGAAAATCAATATGGTAATATAGAGCATTATCTTGTGCAAAATCGAAATTTTGATTTTAAATTCGTTTTTGTCATTCATTTTTGACAATCTTTGAAATCGAAATCTTCTCAAAATCCTTGAACCCTGAGACTTAAACCAGATTAATTACACTTTAACTTTCACTCCAGGTTTTATTTCAAGCACATTTACATGTGGCGCCTGCTTTTGAACTTGTTTTTTAAACCAGCCGGCATCTTGAACAAGGACAGGAAATGTTCCAAAATGTTCAGGAATTACGATTTTAGGTCTTATAAGCTTGCAGGCAAAAGCCGCTTCATCAGGTCCCATTGTAAAAACACCGCCGATAGGCAAAATTGCTATGTCAGGCTTGTGATAATCTCCAATAATGGTTTTCATATCTCCCATGAGAGATGTATCTCCTGAATGATATATCTTGAGTCCATTTTCAAATTCTATTATATAGCCGACTGCCTCGCCAACGAAACGGTTGGCTCCCTCAAATCCGGTTAGCTGTGCTCCTGCGGAATGAAAGGCCTCTACCATGCTTATTTTAATTCCATCGAAATCGGCAGTAGCACCCTTATTTCCCAGTGTAAAGGTCTGGCAGTCGGCACCAGGTATTTCAGCTTTGATAAAAAAGCTGAGCTCCCAGGGTGCCACGATTTTCGGCCTGTAATCTGCGACAATCTCCTTTGCATCAGGCAGCATGAAGTGATCCACGTGCCCATGAGTCCACAAAACAAGGTCAACTTTACCAAACGCTCCTTTTTTTCTGTATTTTCCCGGGCATTTTGGATTAGTGCTTGTCCATGGATCAAACAGGATTCTTTTTCCTTTGCACGATGTAAATAAAAAACTTCCATGTCCGAGCCATTCAATACCTACATTTCCTTTCCCCACAGGTTTGATGTCAGCTCCGTATGCAGTGTCAATCTTTGTTAAAGAGTGAATACCTGCCGCTCCAATAATAGTTGCCATTCCCGTAAAAAACTGTCTTCTTGATATATTCATTATTTCGTCCTCTCGTGATAAAATATATTCTTCTATTTTTATCTTTCGGTTATTTTTAGAAATACTTTAGGTTTTTTAAAAAAAAGGTTCAACTTTGATGGTTTTGTAAAAAATTCAGGTTCAGGGGTGATGGCTTATGGCATTAGCTGAAACGATTAATTTCGCACAGAATAGCAGGTCAGCTATCAAATCAGATGGGATATTGTTGAAAAACAGTATGAGTTCAAAAAATTAAGAAAAGTCGGAAGAGCCGGGCTGATAGAGACACAAAGGTTCTTCTGCAAGGAAATCGCCGGTTGCCTCATAGGCCCTGGCCCTGCATCCGCCGCAAACCCTTATATATTCACAGCGGCCACATTTTCCTTTTAAAGCGGAAAAATCTCTGAGTGTTTTAAACTGTTCTGAATTATGCCAGATATCGGCAAAAGAGTTTTGCCTTATATCTCCACATTTTAAATTCAAAAAGCCACAGGGCTGGACAACCCCGGTATGCGATATAAAACAAAACCCGGTACCTGCCAGACAACCTCTGGTTACGGCATCAAGGCCATGGGTTTTAAAACTGACTGTTTTACCCTCAGCCAGGGCCCTTTGCCTTAAAATTCTATAATAGTGGGGCGCGCAAGTGGCCTTTAGCTGTAAAGAGGTTTTTTCTCGCTGATCATAAAACCAGTTTAATGTTTCTTCATACTCTCTTGCATTGATTGCCTGATCCACAATATATTTGCCGCGCCCGGTTGGCACCAGTAAAAAAATATGATGGGCCACAGCTCCCAAACTCTCGGCCAGCTCCAATATTTTTGGAATCTGCTCTAAATTTGATTTAGTAATCGTGGTATTAATCTGAAAGTCGATTCCAGCCTCTTTGACATATTCAATGCCGCGTAAAGCACCCTCAAAAGCACCCTCAACACCTCTGAATTTATCATGGCTTTCCTTAGTAGCTCCGTCAAGGCTTGCGCTAATTCTTTTAATACCGGAGTCAGTCATTTTTTTAGCATTTTTTGCGGTAATCAAGGTTCCATTGGGAGCCATTACCATGCGCAGTCCTTTTGCAGTACCATAAGAGGCTATATCGAAAATATCAGGTCGTAAAAGAGGTTCCCCTCCAGTTAGAATAATAATTGGTGAACCCACCTTTGCAATTTGATCCAGCAGCTTAAAGGCATTTGGAGTATCAAGCTCTCCTTCAAAGGGGCCGCAAGTTGCTGCTGCCCGGCAATGAACACAGGCCAGATTACAATTCCTGGTTGTTTCCCAGGCTACAAGACGCAATGTTGATTTATGTGCAGGTTTAGGGTTCAAAGCTTCAAATTTTTCCTTTTATATTTGTAAAATTAATTTCATATATTATTTTTCTCTTAAAATTTTGGCTGCTTCCATGGCAAAATAAGTCAAAATCATATCAGCTCCGGCCCTTTTTATTGCAGTCAGGCTTTCAAGCATAATTTTAGGGCCGTCCACCCATCCCATTTTCGCGGCAGCCTTTATCATGGCATATTCCCCACTCACACTGTAGGCGGCAAGGGGAAGATCAATCTCTTGTCTTACCCGGCAGATAATATCCAGATAAGCCATAGCAGGCTTAACCATAATTATATCAGCTCCCTCCTCAATGTCCATGGTGACTTCCCGGATTGCTTCCAGAGCATTGGCTGGATCCATTTGATAAGTGCGCCTGTCACCAAACTGGGGCGCTGAATCAGCGGCCTGACGAAAAGGGCCATAATAGGCTGAACAATATTTGGCAGCATAGGACATAATTGGAATATTGGAAAAATCATTTTCATCAAGGGCATTGCGTATCTCAGCCACCCGGCCGTCCATCATATCTGAAGGAGCAACCATATCAGCACCGGCTCTTGCATGAGATAATGCTGTTTTGGCTAAAAGGTCAAGAGATGCATCATTATCAATTTTATTGCCATCCACAAAACCGCAATGTCCGTGATCAGTATATTGGCATAGACAAACATCAGTGATAACAGCAAGTTCAGGCAATTTATTTTTTAGTTTATTGACTGCCCGTTGTACTATTCCATCTTTTTTATAAGCTTCAGTGGCCAGAGGATTTTTTTTACTTGGCAAACCAAAAATCATAACCCCCGGGATACCTGATTCAAAGGCTTTTCGGCACTCCTTAATAAGGTTGTCAATGGAAAATTGAAACTGCCCTGGCATTGATTTGATCGCATTTTTCACACCTTTTCCCTCAACAACAAAAAATGGCATGATAAAATCATCAACCATTAGAATAGTTTCACGAATCATCCGCCTAAAGGCGCTGTTTTGCCGCATACGCCTTGGCCTGTAGTCTGGAAACAGCATTATATTATGATAACCCCTTTTTTTAAGAAATCTCCTGATCAGTCAGATAGCAAGCTGGATCCGGTGCCCATACATCTCCGGTAACCGCCTCAGCGCGCACCCTGAAATTACCGCCGCAAATATCAAGCCAGCGACATGTGGCGCACCTGCCTTTGACATGTTTTTTTTTCTCTTTCAACTGTTTAAGCAATGGATCATCCGGTTCAGTCCAGATTTTGGAAAACGGATTTTTTAAAATATTTCCAAAAGAATGATGACGCCAGAATTGATCTGCATATACTTCACCATCCCAGCTCACACATCCTATTCCCCTGCCGGAGCTATTGCCCTCATTCATCTGAAGCAGTTCCAGAACCTGTCCTGCCCTGTCTGACTTTTCTTTTAACATTCGTAAATAAAGATAAGGCCCATCAGCATGGTTATCCACAGTCAGAACTTCTTTGGGTTTGCCTTTATCGTGTAGGAGTCTTGTCCGGTCAATAATCAAATCCACTGCCTTGCGGCTGTCCTCATGGGATAAATCCTCTTTTACCATGCCTGATCCACGACCGGCATAAACCAGATGATAAAAACAAGCCCGGGGAATCTCCATATCTTCCAGAAGATCAAAGATGCCGTTTATTTCATTTACATTAAATTTATTGATTGTAAATCGCAGGCCAACCTTGATGCCGGCTTCCTGGCAGTTTTTAATGCCTGCAATGGCTTTTTTATAAGCTCCTGAAACGCCTCTGAAATGATCGTTAATCTGCTCCATACCGTCCAGGCTTATCCCCACATAGGAAAGCCCAATCTTTTTTAAGGTCTCTGCTGTTTCCCGGGTAATCAAAGTCCCATTGGTAGAAATCACGGCCCGCATGCCTTTTTTTACTGCATAAGCTGCCAGTTCCGGCAAATCTTTGCGAACAAGCGGTTCTCCACCTGAAAAAAGAATCACCGGCACTCCAAATTGTGATAGATCATCCAACATGGCCTTGCCCTGAAGGGTGGTAAGTTCATTTTCCATGGCAACATCTTTTGCCTGGGCATAACAATGAACGCATTTTAAATTGCACTGTTTGGTAATATTCCATACCAGCACAGGACGTTTATCAGCCGAAAACTGGAGCAAATGAGACGGCATCCTGCCGGATTCGCGGCCATAACGCAGAGCATCAGATGGTTCCACGGTTCCACAGTATAATTTTGATATTCCAATCATTATATCTCTTTTTTCGGCATATCATCTTGTTTGATCTGCCCAAGGGAGTTTAAATTATTTGTTAATAAACGGCTGATAAATTTATCTGGAGACAGCAGGCCTTGTTTTGTAATAAAAAATCGATTACATCCTGTTTTTTCTCTGACAAGTTTTAAGCCCAGCTCAAAATCAGCAATAAATTTTATATAAAAATCATCAATCCTGATAGATGATTTGATATATTGTTCAATTACCAAATCAATGGCTTCTTCTTCCAGTACCACATTAATGCCGCATTCTTTCAGAAAGTTAAGCTCAATTGATTTGATATCCTCATAACAAATTTTGATCTGCTTGAAAATATTTTCAATATCGCTTTCCTTTTCAGAATAGAATCGGGCGATTAAATCTATTCGCCCGGCAGTCAGGGAAAGCCCATGCTTTTTATATAAATTCTTTTTATTGGCACAGATATATTCAATAATTGCCGATTTTTCATCGTTAAACAGGGTTTGAAAGGTTTTATCAATTTTATTTTGATTGGCTGGGTCAATCAGCCATTCCAATGAGGCAAAAGGATTTTCAATTATATCAGAAGTTATTGGAAATTTTTTAAGTGATGTTGAAGGAAGCTTTTTTTCAAATAAAAGCAAAGCGTGTTCAATGGAACTTACCAGCCCTCTAGCACCGGTATTTTCTTCAAAGGCTCTATGTGAAAGAAGTTTAAGGGCCTGATCCTCAAATTTTGCTTTGATATAATAGGCACCAAAATCCAGCTTTTTACCAAGAATGATTGGGTTATTTGGATTTTTCAAGATGGTATAAAGATCATCTTCGGTCAATCGTTCAAAAATTGCCCTGACAGGCAAACGTCCCACAAATTCCGATTCAAAACCAAAATTAATCAGATCCTCTGATTTCAACATTTTTAAAACATCGTCTTGCTGATCTGATTTAATAATCTGAGTGCCAAAACCAATTCCCTGATGCAAAACTCTTTCACTGATAATACGGCTGAGATCTCCAAATGCGCCACTCATTATAAAAAGAATATTTTTTGTGTTAATGGTTTTTTTATCGCGTTTACCGGTTTTACGATAATTTTCCAGCTCCTCCATGATTGAAATCGGATCATGTGGAACCTTCAAATCCACTTCGGTTTCTTCTAATGGTTTCAACAATGCCCGCTGTACACCGGTACGAGAAATATCGGCTCCGATAAGATTGGAAGACGAGGCAATTTTATCAATCTCATCTATATAGATAATACCATATTGAGCCTGCTCAATATCACCATCAGCCTCGCGCACAAGATCGCGCACAAGATCCTCTACATCATTACCCACATATCCGGTTTCGCTGAATTTGGTTGCATCACCTTTAACAAAAGGAACCCCTATTTTCTGGGCAATAAGGCGAATCATATAGGTCTTGCCAACCCCGGTAGGGCCGACCATAAGGACATTATTCTTAATTCGCCCCACCATTTCCGGTATCTGACTGGAAGAGTTTAAAAAATATTTGATCCTGTTAAAATGAGTACAAATCTTGGTGGCTAAAACCGTCTTGGCATCATCCTGTTTAATAATGTACTGATCCAGATAAGAAACCAGCTCTTCGGGTTTTAAATTAAATTTTAAGCCTTTACTCTTTTTAGGTGCTCCCTTGGCCTTGTTAAAAAATGTCTCCTGCGGCACAATAATGGGAGTACTCACTTTTACATTGCCGCCAAATTTTTTTGATAAAAATTCACCCAGCTCTTTTTCCAGCTCCTTGGGATTCGGTATCTTTTCACTGTTAGTTTTCATGAATTAAATTATAAGCATGCTTAAATAAAATTCAAGCAAACAAAATAAATCTAT